>JADFNE010000021.1 GCA_022563535.1 Myxococcales bacterium | reverse complement strand
GCTTGTCTGCAGGGCATTTAAACTCCAAGGTCTTCCGCGGCCGTTGGTTGAGCTGACGGGCGATCTTGTTGAGTTTTGCCTGTGAATGCTCTGCAAGGTCCGACTGCTTTGGCAGATACTGCCGAAGCAGTCGGTTGGTGTTTTCGTTTGTCCCGCGTTGCCACGGACTTCGGGGATCACAGAAGTAGACCTCAACATTGGTGGCAATCGTGAACTCCTTGTGACGAGCCATCTCTAGCTCTCGGTCCCATGTGAGGGACTTCATCAACTCCCTTGGAAGATGTCGGACCTGTTTGATCAGAGCCTTCACCACGGCCGGGGAACTCTTGCCCTCCACCTTGACCAGCATCACGAAGCGTGAATGTCGCTCGACAAGGGTTGCGACATAGGACTGCTTCGTGCCCGCGATCAGATCCCCCTCCCAATGCCCTGGAACCGCCCGATCTTCGATCTCAGCTGGGCGCTCGCTAATCGAGATGGCATCGACGATGCGACCACGCGATTGCTTGCGCAACGTGGCGTGTCGGGATCGCCGTATCGTCCTCCTCGTTCGTAAGTGCTCTCGGAGCTCCTTCTTGAGCACACCTCGGGCTTGGATGAATAGGCTTCGATAGATCGTTTCGTGAGAAATTTGCATATCGTCGACATCAGGATACTCCTCCTTCAACCATCCTGATATCTGCTCCGGCGACCACCACAGCCGCAACTTCCTCGTCACGATGCCGCGAAGGCGGCCATGCGCCCCGAGCCGACAGCGCTTGGGACGACGCGCGAAAGCCCAAGCGGAACTGTCCGCTGCATCTGCCCGATACGCGTCTCTGCCGCCGTGGCGCGCAATCTCTCGACTTACGGTAGACGGAGCCCGCTCGAGGGCAGCCGCAATGGTTCGCATGGAATCGCCTGCTGCGATGCCACGAGAGATCTCCTCGCGCTCTGAGCGTGATAGCACCCGACTCGAGCGGCGGCGTGGCGGTGGAGCGAACCCTCCGCTTGCTGACACGAGGTTCCGCACGTGCATGTCCGACCAACCCAGTGAGCGGCCGATACTCCTGAGCGTTCTCCCGCTCTTCCAACCTCGCCAAATCTCCGCTTGCTCAAAATCCGAAAAACCACGACGCCCCGTTCGAGCCATTTTCGCCTCCTCCAACTTTCAAGTGCTTGAGGCGAGTATGTTGCGTTGACCTGTTGAATCTACCCCCGTTATCGGCAATTTCTTCAAATTCGCGGCTTGATTTTACTATTCTCTCCATCGCCTGCGATTCAGAAATGGATGAGATTTTGGCCATTGCCGAAACCGTTGAAAACACTGCCACGGTATCGGCCACCAGCATCTATGGAACGCCGCTCAGTGCACAAGGCACGGCGATTTACACCGGTTCCATTGACACTAACCCCCCACCCGGGGAAGAGTTTCTGGGAGAACCCCTGGCGATCAATTTCACCCCGACACTTCTTGTCGATCAGCTCCTGATAGAGGTTGCGGATTCGTGGTTGACGGACCCGGCATATGCTCTGGATATTGAAATTACCGGCATCAATGGAGGCTTTGAACGTCACGGCGACGACGTAATCGATGTTGTCGATACGAATGTCTTTTCTACGAACGGTTCCGTGGCTCAAACGGTCGTGGATTGGGACCAAGACACCACCTCTCAAAACGTCAATGAGGTCTACACGGTCTGTGTTCAAGTAATAAGGAATACCGAGCTACTTGGCGATCTAAAGTGCGGGCAATTTGGCCCTTTCTAACAGGCACCCACAATCGGCAAGACAACGCTGCCCGCTTGAAGCGGTGGCGTCTTGTTGTGAGTGGTTAAATCCGACCACGTGATTGGTTACATCGGGGCCGGCTAGCGGATCATGTACGCGCCGCCGTCTGCCGGGATGGTGTGCCCGGTCACGTAGCGGGAGTCGTCGCTGGCCAGAAATACCGCCACGGGTCCGATGTCGTTCTCGCAATCGCCGATGCGACCGATCGGTTGGCCGGCAGTGACCTGCGTTTCGAAATCAGGGTTGTGCTCGATCATCGCGGCCACGCCGGGTGAATTCGCCAGGGGACAGATGATGTTCACGTTGATGCCGTCACGTCCCCACTCGTGCGCCGCCGTCTTGCTGAGGGCGCGAATGGCCTCCTTGGCGGCTCCGTAGGCGGCCAGGCCCGCGCGGCCTTCGAGCCCCGAGGCAGAGCCGATGTTGATGATCCTCCCCCCGCTCTTTTTGAGGTGAGGGTAGGCGGCCTGCATGAAGTAGAGCGTCCCGCGAAAGCCCGTATCGAAACACAGATCGACAATTTCGTCCGTGTGCTCGAGGATCGGAGTTGGCTTGTAGGGCGCGCGCTGGGCGTTGTTGACGAGAATGTCGAGACTGCCAAAGTGATCGATTGCGCGGAGCACCGCCGCGTCGACACTTTCGCGTTTGGTGACATCGCAGGCGACGAAGATCGCATCTCGGCCGAGTTCTTCGAGTTCCTTGACGACTTGGCGACCGGTCTCTTCGTTGAAATCTGCGATGACACATTTCGCGCCTTCCACGGCAAAAGCCCTCGCGATGCCACGTCCCACCCCTTGTCCCGCTCCGGTCACGATCGCGACCTTGTCCTTCAACCGTTCGCCCATGGCTGTCTAGTCCTCGTGGTTTCCGATCAGAAGATCGAGCATCTTGTGCGCGTCATCTCGGCGCGTTTGCGACGCGTTTCCCTCGATCACAATGAAGCCAAACAGGGCGGTCATCACGATCCGGGTCATCTCGTCGGGGGTTGCCCGCCTCGAGATTTCGCCCCGTTCCTGCGCTTCGCCTATGCGCTCCGACAGATAGGAGAAAAGGTCGTTGCCCATCCACTGTTCTGGGCGTGGTTCACGCAGCATCAGGGCGAAGGATTCCCGGCGAAGATTGGCATTGGTGTCCGCGAGAATGTCGAACAATGCATCGGACAGGGTGTGGAGCAGGGTGCTACCGGGGTTGCGGTCGAGACGTTTACGGAGGGCCGCGAGCGCGCTGCTCTCGCTCTGGGTCTGCAACTCGCGCAGGAAATCCTCGCGGGTCGGAAAGTGTGCATAGACAGTGGGACGGGTCACACCACTCTTGCGCGCGATCTGTTCGATGCGAACGCCGGAGAGTCCCCATTCTGCAATTTCCGCCAGGGCGACTTTCAGGATTGCGGCCCGGGTCTGCTGGCGCTGACGCTGGCGAATCGAAACGGAGTGCCCCACAGCGCCGGTAGCGGCGGCTGATCCCGCTTCTGTTTCCGTTGCTTCAGCTTCCATCACGCTGGCTCACCTCTCTCTCGAGATGCCCCTGAAAAGATGAAATTCGCTCGATTTTTCTGATTTTATCAATGGAGGGTCACTTTACAACTGTATAGAATTGACCCTCGAGCAGCGAGACGGGGAGTCGATGGAACATACGCAGAGGTTGCGAGATCGCGTGGCGATTGTGACCGGCGCAGGGCAGGGGATTGGCCTGGGTGTCGCCCGGGCCTTCGCCGCCGAGGGCGCAAAGGTCGTGCTCGCCAACCGCTCGCCAGAAAAGGGCGAGGCCGCGGCCTCGGCAATCGAGCGCGATTTTTCCGCCCAGGGCGCTCGTGCGCTCTACGTAAAAACCGACGTTTCCCAGAAAGACAGTGTCATCGCGATGGTCGCCGCGACTGTCGAAGCCTACGGACGCGTCGACATCCTGGTCAACAACGCGACTCTCACGGAGGGCGGCAGCCGCCTCGAATCGATGACCGACGAAGCCATGCACGAACACATGGACGTCAATTACTTCGCCTGTTTTTGGGCCATGCAGAGCGTTTTCCCCCACATGAAGGCCAATGCCTGGGGACGCATCATCACCATGTGTTCGCTCAGCGGGATCAATGCCCACCGTTATGCGGCGATGTACAACGGATCGAAGGAAGGCGTTCGCGCACTCACCCGCACGGCAGCGGTCGAGTGGGGGCAGCATGGCATCACGGCCAACGTGCTGTGCCCGTTCGCGGCGACGCCCGCCTGGGAGGGCTTCAAGAAGTTTGATCCCGCCGCCGCGCGCAGGATTGAACTCGCCAATCCGATCCCGCATGTGGGAGACAGTGAATTAGAGATCGGCCCGGTTGCAGTGTTCCTGGCCAGCGACGATTCGCGCTACGTCACCGGCAATACGATCCACGTCGATGGCGGGGGCCATATCAATGGTGTGGCCTGGAATCCCGAACTTCCCGAATAGGGTCGGGCGTCCGCAAATTGGCTTGGCGTTCGACCGTTCGTACAGAGGACTTCCATGGCATCGATGTCGCAGTTCCTGCCCCTTGCGAGCGTGCGCCGGTTGCTCGAACAACACAAAGTCGACGACCGGTACAAGAAGCGCGCGCGAAACTGGCTGCTCTTCAGCTGCCTGCTCGAGCCGCTTCGCTGGTACGAGCAACTTCGCTACCGACGTCGCATCCGCGAAACCCAACTCTACGGGGATCCGGTTTTTTTGTTGGGATTCGGGCGCAGCGGCACCACGCATCTGCACAACCTTTTCCATCAGGACCCCCAATTTGGGGTGGTGAGTACCTATCAATCGGTCGTGCATCCGATCGCGCTGATGGGGAGAAACTGGTTGCCGGGTCTGTTCGCAAGCCGGCTTCCAACCAGGCGACCCATGGACAACGTCGCAATTTCCCTCGACGGGCCGCAGGAAGAAGAGATGGCGATGATCAACTGCACGGATCACGCCCCGCTTCACGTGATGAACTTTCCCAGGGCGATCCCGGAACTCTACGATCGTTATGTCTCGAACCTGGGAGAGGATCAGCAGGCCTTCGAAGGTTGGCGTCGCGGATACATGGAAGTCTTGAAGAAGGCCACGATTCTCTCGGGAGGCAAGCGGCTGGCGCTCAAGACGCCGCCCAATACCGCTCGCATCAGGGTCTTGCTCGAGATGTTCCCGGACGCTCGGTTCGTGAACATCGTGCGCAATCCCTACCCGGTCTATCAATCGATGCGGAACATGTACCGCAAGATGTTGCCGGGCTCGGTGTTGCAGGAGTTCGAGTGGGAGGACATCGACGCCTGGATCGTTCACGCCTACCGGGTGCAAATGCAGAGCTACCTCGAACAGCGAAACCTGATTCCGCCCGGACATCTGGTCGAGATTCGTTACGAAGATCTCGACGTGCGCCCGGTGTCCGAGCTCGAAAAAATCTACAAGACCCTCGAACTCGGCGATTTCGAAGTCGTGCGCCCGCTGTTCGAGCGCTACCTCGAGAGCCTGGGCAGCTATGAAAAGAACCGCTTCGATTTTCCTCCCGAGATCGTGAACACCGTCAATGAAAACTGGGGGTTCGCGTTCGAGGCCTTCGGCTACGATCGCATGCCGCCCCGACCGATCAGCGAACCAGCAATCCCGGAGACCCCATGAGTAATCACGCACGGTTCGAGCAGACCCTGCGCAAGTTGATCGCCGGTGAGCTTTCGGTGAAATCAGAATTCAACGAGTTCGTCGGTCACGCCGACGTGGTACGGCAACTCCTCGAAGTGGCCCCGGACGAGATCAGAGACGATCTCGAGTTTCTACACCGCTTGATGGCCGACGCGCGGGACACGACTGGATCCGCTGTGCTCGGGATCTTCCCGCGTTTGACGGATCCCGAACTCGCCGGCGTGGAAGGTCGCATCTCCGACTACATTGCCGAAAACTGCGGCATTCGACTCGGCGCGCCCGAATACCAGGTGGGACGAACGATCGGCGAGCCGTGTTGTCCGGGCTGGCCCGGGGTCTCGACTCCGGAGACGAACAACCGCTTCCCCTACCTGATCGATACCTCGGCTTCAAACTACTTCAGTAATCGCTTCTGGCATGGGGACGGCGCCCCGCCCGGGTTCATTCCAGTGCCCGAGGGTGGCAAGGTGGTGTTCAAGGGGGAGTATCCGCACTCGCGCTACTTCGCGTTTCACCCGTCCGACTTCGACACCAATAATCTATCCACGCTATTGGACGTCGATCTCGACCCCGACGAGGGCAGCGTGAATCCATTCCGCGAAGAAGTGCCGGAGGGAATGGAGCGGTGCTTCACCGCCCAGTTGGTCTTTACCGAAACACCCGAAGAGCCCGAAAAGAACACGAGCTACGTGGGAGTCAAGGTAAAGGGCGGCCGCAACCCGGCGGTCTTTTGTATCTATCGCACCACCGGTTCCGAACTCGGCGCCATGCCGCCGAACAATGCCGGAGTGTGGTTGCCTTCGGTGACGGTCTACGACGCCAGGGGTCTTCAGACGCTTCACTACGAAGCGGCCGATCCCCACCCCGAAGGTTCGGTCCCTCCAGTGGACACCACCCGATTCGCACCGCTTCCCATTCCCGATCATCGCGGGCTGTGCTGGCCGGAGGAGTACAGCACCAAGAGCAATTGGGGACTCCCCTACGACATTCTGGCGAGCGCCGACATTCTCTATCTCGTTACGCCCTATACCCAGCGACTCGGACGGGTGCATGTAACCCGCGGCAAGAAGCTCAGCGCACCCGACACGCCGCGCGAGCCCGTCTACACCGCGGGTAAGGATATTCGCGGCTTCACGGTGACGACCTACAACTTCTGGGCTGGAGTTTGCGAGGACGCGGTCATCGACACCGACGTGCCCGTCGATGAGCACGGCTATTACACGATCGTGGTTTCGTCGAAAGAAGATCGACCGCGTAACGCCACGGTGGAAAACGGCGTCTGCTGGCTCGATTGGGGTAGCTATCTCGATGGACAGTTGACATTTCGCTTGCTAGTGCGCCGGGTCGAATCGCTGGTTCAGTTGAAGGCGGCAGTCGAAACCGGAGAGGTCGACGATGCGATTGCCCCCTATGTTCCGAAGTCAAAGCACTGCAGTCGACAAGCCTTCGAAGAGAAGGGTTGGAAGGCGGCTTTTTAGTTCGCACCCGTTGCGGAGGAGCGAAGCGAGATGACAGATTCGGTACTGCTGATCAAGCGAGATGGGCCGGTGGCCACCGTAACCCTGAATCGACCGGATCAGATGAACGCTCTCTCGGCAGCCCTGCGTCTCGCCATCGGGAACGCCTTTCGCGAACTGCAGGACGACGGGGATATTCGCGCAATCGTCTTGACCGGCGCGGGTCGCGCGTTCTGCGCGGGGATGGATCTGACTGAACTCTCGGCCGGGGGCCCCGATGCCTCCGGGCACGACACCAGTGTTGTGGGTCAGGCTGAAATGGTAAAGGGCATTGCGAGCTTCGAGGGGCCGATCATCGCGGCGGTCAACGGTCATGCGATCACAGGTGGCTTCGAACTCGCGCTGGCCTGTGATCTGATCCTGGCCTCAGAGCGGGCAAAGTTCGCCGATACCCACGCGCGAGTCGGCATGCTGCCGGGCTGGGGCCTGAGCCAGAAACTCCCCAGGCTGATCGGGATGGCCCGGGCCAAGGAAATCAGTTTTACGGGCAACACCATAGGTCCAGAACTCGCTTACGAGTGGGGCCTGGTCAACCGAGTGGTGAAACCCGATGAACTTTTGTCGGCCGCGCAGTCGTTGGCAAGCGACATGGCATCCTGTGTTCCGCAGGTGCTCGTCGGATACAAGAAGCTGATCGACGAGGGTGCCGGCATGTCGCTCCCAGAAGCCCTGGCGTACGAACGCAAGGCGGGGATCGAATCCGCCAAAGCCGTATCGGCCGAAGTGATTTCGAGTCGACGCGCCGGCGTCCAGTCCCGCGGGCGTGAGCAAAGCGATTCCTAGCCCGCAGTCTCGGCAGGCCGGATCTTGCAATTCGCGAGGTACCGTGCGACGTTCCGTCGTCCCCCCCTTCGCCCGAGGTAACCGAGGTAGCAGATGCAGCCATTCCGCTACTTCCCGAGCCAGTATCCGAAAGAGACAGCCCTCACCGTCGGCTATCTGATCCTCTCCGCGGCTGCGGAAGGGCTCGGACTCGCGACCGCCGTGCCCTTGCTCGCACTTGCGATGCAGGAGGATCAAGTCACTGTGGGGTCTGGGTCGGAAGCCATCGACCGAGTGAGCGCTGCCCTCAATTCGATCGGTCTACCCTTCGAGCTTTGGAGCCTCGCACTCGTCATCGGTATTCTCATCTGGGTCAAGGCTGGGCTCGTAATCCTTGCCTGGCGCCACGTGGGCAACGCCGTCGCGCGGATTTCGACCCGGCTGCGGCTAGAACTATTGAGTGCGCTGTTCCGCGCGCGCTGGAGCTACTTCCAGGAGTATTCGCTCGGCCGGCTCAGCACGGCACTCTCGGTTGAGGCTACGCGTACCGCCAACGCCTTTCGAGATTTCGCGCTCGCGACCCAGAGTGTTTTCCTCTCCATTGTCGGCGTATGCGTGGCGCTCGTCATCTCCTGGAAGATTGCGCTGCTCAGCCTGGTCGGAGGCGCAATGACAATCGCCATCCTGCACTTCCTGGTGCGGATGGCGGGCAAGGCGGGACGCAAGCAATCGAAGGTGATCAACGATCTGCTCTCGCGGTTCTCAGACGTCGTTCCGAACGTGAAGTTGTTGAAGATGATGCGTCGAGAACATTTGGTCGGCCCGCTGCTCGAGGCCGATACCCAGCGCCTCAAGCGGGCGATGCGAAAGGAGGTGCTCGCCCATGAAAGCCTCAAAGGTCTCCAGGAGCCGCTTACCTTCGTGCTCCTGCTGGTCTGCCTCGTCTACGCGCGGAACTCCGGCATGCTCGAGTTTTCGGAAGTGTCGGTCATGCTGCTGGCCCTGGCGCGCGGGCTCTCGAAAGCGCAAAAGGTCCAGGCGTGTTACCAGCGCACGGCTACGGCCCAGCCTTTCCTCGAGGCGATCGTCAAACTGACCGAAGCGACTAAGGCGGCGGCCGAAGAGTTGCACGGGGGGCGCGCGCCCACATTCGAGCGCGCGATCGAGATCCGTGGTTTGAGCTTCGCCTACCATGAGAAGCAGGTGCTCGACAATGTCGATCTGGAGTTTTCGGCCGGAGAGATTACCGCGCTGGTCGGGTCCTCTGGCAGCGGAAAAACGACGATCATCGATCTGATTGCCGGCCTGATCCAGCCCTCGGCGGGGAGTGTATTGATCGACGGGGAACCGCTGGACGAAATCGATCTCGCGGCCTGGCGCTCGTCGATCGGCGCTGTGCCTCAGGAAGTTCTGCTGTTCAACGACACGATTCGCGCCAATGTGACGATGGGCGACACGAACATCTCGGACGAAGACGTGATCGCCGCATTGAAAGCCGCTGGGGTCTGGGATGAGATCAGCGAGCAACGCGGGGGTCTCGACCTCCTGGTCGGTGAGCGGGGCGCCTTGCTCTCAGGGGGGCAGCGTACGCGGATCGGCATTGCGCGCGCACTCGCTTCGCGGCCAAAGCTGTTGATTCTGGACGAGGCCACAGCTTCGCTCGACCCCGAGAGCGAACGCCTGCTTTGGGACACGATCGAGGGGTTGCGCGGCTCGGTGACGGTGATTGCAATTTCTCATCAACCCGCGCTCAAACGCATCGCCGATCGCGTGTATCGCATTCGCGACGGCCGAGCCGAACTCGAATCGGGCGAGGCCGAGGAGGCGCATGCCGGCTGAGACTTGCGCGCCAGATGATCTCGCGGTGAGCATCGTCGTCGCCAGGGTCCGTTGCGCCCGTGTCGCGATTTTTGCGGAACTCGCAGCCCACGGCCTCTGTCCAACCTGCAATGGGTGACGGCGAGAACGATCGCGGAACTGGGCAGACCACGGCAGTGATCCGCAGGGGCCGGCCCGGCCGGAAGCTGTACGCGTATTTCATTCGGGAAGCGATTGTCCCCATTTGCTTCGCACTCTTCGGTCTGACCCTCGTCGTGCTCGCGAACGACCTGGTGCGACTGATGCCGCTAGCGAGCCGCGGCGTCGAGAGCGCGGACATCGCAATCATCGCCGGTTTCAAGGCGATCCCGATGCTCGCCACGATGATTCCGTTTTCGACCTTGGTCGGCCTGCTCATCGCCCTCGGTCGCCTGGGCGCCGATCAGGAGATCCTCGCCCTCGACTCGTGCGGCATACCGACCCATCGATTGTCGGGGCCGGCGTTTCTCCTGGCGGCTTTGCTCACGCTGCCGGCGCTGTGGTTGCAGACGACTCTCGTGCCCTGGTCCCACCGCGGCCAGCAGGAGACTTGGGAGCGCGTGGCGGTCGAGCAACCCTGGGCTCGCATCCAGGCGCAGAAACTTACGCGCTTCGGTAGCTGGCAGATCTACGCGCGTTCTGTCTCGGCCGATCGCAAACATCTGGAACAGGTACTCCTCTGGACGGAGGAACTCGACGAGACGGTTTTTGCGCGCCGTGCCGAGATCGTCGAACTCGAGGGCCAGCCCGCGCATCTGGTGCTGCGCGAGGGCGCGATCCTCTACGCCGGGAAGAACTCGCCCCGTCGCATCAGCTTTGATTCGATGCGGGCCGAACTCCCAGGTGAATCCGCACCGCTCGAACGCAAAGCGGCCGACGATCCCATTCAAGCTCTCTCCCTGGGCGAGCTTCAGACAGAGGCCGCCGCCCGCAGCGCATCCGACGCTAAACCCTACTTGCTCGAAATGCATCGTCGTTTCGCAGTCCCGGTTTCTACCGGACTCTTCGGTTTTCTGGCGGTGCCGCTGTTCATGACGCGCCGCAGTCACTCGCGCTCGAGTGGTGGCGTCGTGGGTCTGCTCGCAACCCTGGCCTATTACGCAGTCGCGCAAGTGGGCGAAGGTGTGGTCGAGGCGCTCGGCATGCCGACCCTGGGCGCCTGGTTGCCCAACTTTGTATTGCTGGCCGTTGCACTGGCGCTATTCCGACGCGGCGTCGTGCGCAGCAACGGACAGCCCGAGCGCTCGCGCACGCCCCGGCGAAAAACCCGCACCCAGACGGGTCCGTCGCGGACGCGCCGTTTTGCATTACACCGCTATGTCGGCCTGCGTTATGCGGAGACCGCGGCGCTGAGTTTCGGCGTGATCTTCGTTGCCTACTTGCTGATCGACTTCGTGGGTCGCATCGACTGGTTCGCCCAGCACAGCGCGACCCCGCTCGAAATCCTCCGCTTCTACTGGGCGCGCAGCTGGATGCTCTTGGCAAACGCGGCACCGATGGCGTTGCTCGTCGGCACCGGGCTCACCGTGAGCTTGCTGGCCGCCGAAGGTGAACTGCTCGGCATGCGCGCCTGCGGGATTCAGGCCCCCAAGGCTCTCGCGTCCGTGATGCTCTTGTCGTTGCTTGCCGTGCCGGTCTATTTCGTGCTCATCAACGTGGTGACTCCGCGCATGGCCGCGCTGCAGGATGAAGTAAAGATCCGAGAGATCTACGGTCGCTCGGCCGACTACGTATCCCCTCGGCCCGTCTGGTATTCGACCGGCAGCAAGCTCGTCGAATCGATGAGTCTGTCGACCGAAACCGGCGTCGCGCGCACCGGGATCACGATCTACGACCTCGGCGAGGACGGCCTCCCCACGGCGCGCACCGACGCGAGTTCCGGGCTGCACGTGGGACGGGGTCGCTGGCGGTTGAGCGAGCCCCGGCGAATCAAGCTGGGATCCGACGGTATCCCCATTCGAGTCTCCGCATCGCCCTACGTCCAGCTCGGCGAGACGTTCGTCGCCGACGTCGACACCCACAACCTGACCCTGGGCGAGCTCACCAATGCAATCGACGACGCCCGCGCCGAAAAACTCGACTCGACCGAACTCGAAGTCGAGCACCAGACCCGGCTCGCCAAGCCGCTGGCCTGCTTCCTGTTGCCCCTCGTCGTGTTGCTCTACGCCGTTGGCGGCTCGCCCTTCCCACGTCCTTCCGCAACCCTTTCAGCGAGCGTTGCCATTGGCGTGGGCTACGTCCTGGTTACCGGATTCGCAACCTCCCTCGGCTACGGCCACACGCTATCCCCCGCGCTCGCGGCGTGGACGCCTACTTTGCTGTGCGGGGTACTGGCGGGCATTCTCGGTTGGCGGGTGTGGGTGCGTTCTTGAGGGGGGTGGTTTTGCAGATTGGTGAAGACCACGCGCGACGGGCCGCCAGCATGATGTTCGAGATGGAGCCCGGCGAGCTGGGGGAGGACGAGATCACCGACGCGATCGGCGAGCTCACGAACATGATTGGAGGCAACCTCAAGGCGTGTATGCCGCAGCCGACCAGCATTGGCCTGCCGAGCATAGTCGAAGGCAAGAACTATTCCCTGCGCATGCCCGGCAGCCGCGAAGTCACTCGTGTCGGCTTCGAATTCCAGGGCGCCTCGGTGATCGTCGCGCTCCTGGAAGTCGAGGAGTCGAATAAAACTTCGGCCTGCCAGAACACAGAGGCCAGCTGACAACTTTCGGGTGTCGGCAGAGGGGTAGTGGTCATGATCGATCTAGACGCACTCATTCGAGAATCGGGCGAACTCGAGCCGCTGCCGGAGACCGCTGCGCGACTCGCAAGGATCTTCTCGGACGAAGACTGGGATATCGATCAGGTCGTCTCCGGAATCTCACTTGATCCAGCCTTGACCGCGCGCCTGCTGCGCGTCGCCAACTCTGCTGCCAACTCCGGCGCTGAGCCGATTACGACGGTGGAACGAGCCGCCATGCGAACAGGGGCTGGCACCATTCTCTCGCTAACAGTCGGCACGGCCGTCGGGGCCTGCATGAAACAACCACTGCCTGCCTACGGTGCGCCCGCGGGCAGCTTGTGGCGTCACTCCGTGGCTGCTGCCCTCGCGGCCGAACTCGCAAGTCTCTTGTGCACGGAGACGATCCCCCCGAGGCGTTCACGGCTGCGCTTCTCCACGACATCGGTAGGCTGGTTCTCAGTCCGCATCTGGAGCCGGAGCTGCTCACCCTCCTCGCAAGATCGCGGGGCAAGGGAGGCCTCGATGAACGGCGCGCGGAAATCGAGATCCTCGGAGTGCATCACGGTGAGCTGGGCCAGCTCATCGCACAGCGTTGGGCGCTACACGAGGTCATCGCCATAGGGATTGCCTTTCATCACAATCCCGAGGAAGTGGTGGAACCCAAGGAGCGGCTGCTGTGTGACACCGTCTGCGTGGCCGACGCGGTGGCAAAGGCGATCGGTTTCGGTCTGGACACGTCAGAAGAGGAGATCTCGCATCATGCGGCGTCGCGCGAGCGGATCGGTCTGACTGACCAGGGCTTCGAAGAACTCTGCGGACTGACTGAGGAGCGCGTGGAATCGGTCCTCGCCTGGTATGAATAGTTCGATCAGTTATTCCAACACGCCCACATACCGCTGCACAATCTGATCAAAACCAAAATCCGCCGCCCGTCTCCGCAGTGTGTCAGCCTCCGGCGGCGCGTCGAGGGTATCGAGCATCGCCTGGGCCAATGCCTCGGCGTTTCCGACTTCAACCAGGCGGCCGATCTTGCCGCCTTGCAGGATTTCGGCGGGGCCACTTGGGCAATCAGTGCTGATCGCTGGGGTTCCGCAGGCGAGGGCCTCGATCAGCGCGCTCGGCATGCCCTCGGAAATCGATGAAAGCACGAAGAGGTCGGCTCGTGCGATGGCGGCGAAGGGGTTCGGCGTAAAGCCGGGGAGGGCGACGTGCTCTCCAATACCGAGCGCTGCGATCCGGTGTTCGAGGGTGCGACGCATCGGGCCCTCTCCGTAGACCAGCAACCGAGCTGGCCGATCGCGCACGACCTTGGCGAATGCGTCGAGCAGCGTGAGTTGATCCTTTTTTGCCACGAGTCGTCCGATTTGAATCAAAGTGGGTCGGTCGCGTTCCGCGAGCCATGGGTGATCCGGCTCCTCGCGAGCGCGTTGCGCCGCGAAGGCAATTTCGACCGCGTTCGGAATGACCTCGATGGGGGTTTCGATTCCCAGCGTAGAAAGATTGTCTGCGACTTCACTTGCCACTGCGATGATCACCTGCGCGCGGGAGTAGAACCGCGGCACGAGAAGATCGCGCGGTCGACGACGCAGTCCGCCGTAGCGAGCGTGATGGTCGATCCGCAGCGTGTTGCTCTGGCGCAGCACGACCTGTGGACTGTGCTGCGCCCAACGCGTGGCGGCGATACAAGCGAGATTGGGGGGCACCGAGGTTCCGAGCAGGACCGCTGGCCGGCACTCATCGATCCAGCGCGCGAGGCGAGGAATCGTCAGTGCAACGCGCAGCTTGTGAGGTGCGGGCCATCCGCGCGGAGCCAGATCGATCAGTCGCAAATTGGGCATTGGATCGGCGGCGAGTGCGTCGCGCAGGGTCGTTTCGGCCCCCGCAGCCAGGATGTCCACCTGGCCTCCGCGCGCGACCAGAGCCCGTGCAACGGCCAGCAAAAGTCGTTCCCGGCTGCCCATGTTGCGGGCGCTCAAATAGATGCCGTAGCGCGGCCGTTCCGTTCGCTGCTGAGACTCAGCGAGCGGGCTCATTTTGCTATCGGCTCATCCGCGAAACGCGCCAGGAACTCGCAGTCGCGTATGCGCGCACGAACGTCCCGCAGCAGATCGCTCGACCATTCATTGGCGGAGCTGGTTTTCCGCGACTTGGCAAAGACCCGTTCTGCACATGCATCGAGGTAGTCCGGGGGAGTGTCCGTAAGTCCCAGAGTTTCGACTAGCGAGCCCAGCACACCGCGCGGGTCTTTCGTCAGATCGTCGAGGTAGACGTCGATCACACGTTCGCCCTCCGTACGCCTGAGCGCGACGACGGCTTCGACGTGTCGAAAATAAACGTTGGCCGCAAAGCGCAGACTGGTGCGCGTGCGCCGCGCCTTGGTCGTGATGTTGTCGAAGGGGTTGCGGATCACGTGCATCCAGCGCACGGGTACGCCCAAATGCTCACGCAGCCGCTGTGGGAACTGGGGATCGCTGCGCAGCAACCGCGTCGTGCCGTTCGCCTTCTTGTCGCCGAGGATCTGCAGGCGACGAACGCGCCCCTGCATTTGCCCGGGCACTTCGTAGTTGTAGCCCGAATAGCCGCGGCCAAAGTGGTGAAAAAAATAGGCGTTGAGCGCGATGGCGCGCTGTACTCGGGCAAGTGATGCCCCCGCGGCCAGATGCTTCGCGGCGTGGAGTTCGTGGGAGATGATTGCGTTGGGGTGTGCGTCGATCAATGAGCCCACCAGCGAATGACCGCTGCGCGAATAGCCGACGAAGAGCAGCAGGGTTTCCGGTGCCTCGGTGGGCAATTCGAGATCGTCGGGAGGGGATGCTCCGTCGTCGAGCCATGTTGCGATCTGGTCGTAGCTGCCCAGGGATTCCCGCGCTCGTTGTACCTCGCGTATGAGGCGGCCATAGACGAGTACTGCTTCGCTCGCGCCGGCCGATTGCACGAGTGCGTTGGCTTGTCGTCGCGCCTTGTTGACGGCCGCCCAGTCGCGCAGGGATGCTGCGGTCGTATCCCAGGCGCGGTGACCGAGATCGCGCGCAGCCCTCATCCGGCGGGCGCAGCCAAGCCGCGACCCCTCCACAGGCGGGCGCGTAAGAAAGCGCTCACTCCCCAGTTGCGCTGGCGCAAATCGTCTTCGAGTGAATCGATATGGCGCAGCAAGGGGCGCATCGTTTCGAGCGACGTTTCGATCCCCGTCCACTCACTCAGCCACTGCTCGTGTGCTGCGTTTCCGGGCTCGACCTCATCCGATGCGAAGCGAAGCAGCCAGCGATAGCCCTCCCGGGTGGCTGCGTTTGTCTGCGGATCGTTCGCGAAGGCGTCGAAGCCCGTGGCGCTGTGCCGCAAGTCGGGGTTTAAAAACTCGTCAGCGTATTCGCGGATGCCGCGTTCGATGTCCTCGGTCACCTCGATCTCGAGCACCCGAGCCATGCGTCGTAACTCTCGCTGCGGATCGTCCAGCAGGCGGTCGAAGTCGACGACCACGCAGCGCCGGTCGAAAAGTCGGCGGTAGTAGGGCACCACCTGGGTGAGCCATTCGACGTCGCACTTCTCGCGCACGCCACGCAGAGCGTCGAGTTTGCGGCGCGAAGCTGCGACGTCGAGCGGGTTGCGGACAGCCATGACGTAGTAGACCTGTTGCTGCAGGGCTTCGAGCGTCTCTTCCCAGAAGGGCAGCATGCGAATGACTCCGCCGCACTTGAAGCCCCAACACTCGGCGTCGGCGAAACGATTGCGCACGATCTTTGCGAGTCGTTCGCGGAAGGGGGCCAGGTCGACGCGCTCCCAGTCTTCGGCCGCAAGCAACCGCACGCTCGAGCCGTTGCGTCGCAGGCCGAAGGCCTCGTGAAGCTCGTAGTTCAAATCGAGAATATCGAGGTCCTCAAAGAAGCCCTTCGGGTTTTTCGACGATCCCCGCTTCAGATTGCTGCCGAGATCCACCCCCAAAGCCGCGACCGCCCGGGTGAGGGCGCTCGTCCCGCTGCGCCCGGGCCCCACGACGACAATCGCTTTTTGCCGAGCGGTAGCTGTCTTTGTGTCTTCGATTGGAGATGTCATATTTACCACTAGATACCGGTCCGTGCGCGAAAGCGCTCGCGTATGCTGTCCTTGCGGTACTCGACGATGAAGACCTTGCGCATCTCGCCCTCTGGGCAGCGGAGTGGCTCGACGCCGTGCCACGAATGGTCGGTGCGCAAGAACAGAAGACTGCGGTTTCCCGTCGGTTCGCAATCGATGCGAGCGGGGAAGTCCTCGAACTTCGGAGCCGACGTGTAGCCAATTGCGCCACCGTCGTCGAGAATGACCGTCGCGCCGCCCCAGCTCGGATCCCACTTTGTTTTGTCGTTGAAGTAGAAGATGTGTGAGCCGAGCTTCCACGCTGCGTCGCAGTGCGGCGAAACAGAACATCCAGTCGGGGTGTAGTGCCAATGACAGGTGAGGAAAAAGTCTTCCCGCTTCAGCAGTTCCCTGACCTTCGTCATGTAGGGCTCGCTATGGAGTTCATCGATGAAATCCTGCCACAGCGGCGAGAGTGGGATGCCGGGCTTGTAGTCGAGGGAGAAGCGGTCGTGACTCGCCTGTCCGTAGCGCCGCCGCCTGCCCACGATCTTTCTGAAGATCTCCGGTTGTGGCAACTCGTCGAGCAAGCGCGAATACACCGACTCGCGGATCAACCGCTGTGGCTCGAACCAGGGATAAGGTTCGGCGGCAGCGACGACGTCCGCGCGGATCGTGGCGAGCGCAGCCGGGTCCATGCAGCCTGCGTCACTCACTCGGTCGCCCCCACGACTGGCCGTGGCCAGGGCTTGGCCGCGGGCTCGTCGGTTGGCTCGATGAGCGCGCGCACCCGAGCGAGCACCCGTTGATCGTCGGTGGGGCTGGCGGCGTCGCAGCCACCGGCCGCCTCTACTGTGAAGAGCCGCTCGTGAAACGCCTCGAGATCCCGCGGCGGCACCCACAGTCCGCGCAGGGTGAGGGCTCTCGTCAGCCCGCCGGCGAGTCGAGTCGCCGATCGATGCAGCCCCACGAGCAGTCTCGAGAGCCACCTGGGGTCGAGGGTCACGATCTCTACGCTGCGTCGCGTCTTCACCGCATCGGCAATCATCGAAGCGCTCTCACCGGTCACCACGAAGTGATCGGCGAGATCGAGGAACGCCGAATAGGGGTTCGAGGGATCGCCGGGCTCGTACGCATGGACAAAGTTTGGCGCGGGCAACGCTTCCCGAAGGGCGTCGGCGACGAAGCTGGGCGTGCGCGGACTGGTCGTCGCGAGGATCGAGCCGCCGCGCGACACGGCGCGGGTCGCGGTCTCGACGATTCGTTTGAAAGCCTCGTTGCCCAGCCGGTACGAGCCGCTATTCCCGCCGACGAGCAAGGCCGTCCAGGGCCGCGGCATCTTCGAAAGTTTCTTGCTCCAGAATGCCGTGTGCTCGGGATCTGACGTGGTAATCCCGAAGGGCAGCGTGGCATTCAACACATTGGGCGCCTCGGGCAGGCCGTACTGCGGAGTGGTCACCACGAGATCGAAGCAGCGCAGGGACGCGACGGGTCGCCCGAGCTGAACGCTGTGGGTGACCCCGCCTGAAACATGGACAACGCGACGCACTGTGCTGACGCTGCCGCCTGCGATCCCGATCACGAGGTCGGGCCATGCTTCGGGTGCGTCGGCGGGCAGCCGCAGGGGTTTCCGATCGAGGCCGAGGAAGTCTTCGATGCGATCGAGGATCATGCGCGGAACGGTGTTGCCCTCGAGCGCCAGCACGCGGAAAGGCAGCTCCAGCGCCCGTGCGAGGGCGATGACCTGGGCATTGTCGCCCGCTCGACCCTCCGTGAGGACCCAGATTCTCGCGTGCCCCGCACCGTGTTGCAGCTGCGTCATGAGCGCCTTCGACATGAGTGTTAATTCGTGATCTCGAAGCTATTGGGTCGAGGTCCACCCAAGGGCGGCCGGCATGAGCGTCGCAGAAGAGAGTGGAAAAATATAGCCCGTTTTGACGCTCGCGTGATGGTCGCCCGGTGGAATCGTCCGAGATGACGCAATGAAAGGCGAGTGAAGGCGCTTCGCAGGGCCCGGAGGGAAATGTTTGCTAGCCGTTGCTCGAGCGACCGTTCTTCGGCGTGAGCGGCACAGCAGGACTGCCAATGATGGAATCCAGTTCCCGTCGTGCCCAACGCCCGCCATCGTGGTCGAACTTCGCGAGAGTCTGGGTCGCGGCCGTGAATGCATGGCGCTGCCGATCGGCGTCCGACATGGCGATCGCTTTGAGCGCAACTGCGGGTCCGACAGCGGCGAGCCCGGCGAACCCCAGGGCGCGATGGAGCAGCCCCCGGCGGGTAACGCGCTCGTTCGATCGCAGCAGTACTGCGCCACCCGCCAGCATTGCCAAGTTTGCGACCACTCGATCGTTGGTGATCTCCTCTCGATCGATTTCGGCTTTGGCCTTCTCGAGCAATCGACGAGCGTTCGAGATGATATTGGGGCCTGCGGCTCTGCGCACTTCGACGGGTTGCACTGACGTCGTGGGCTGGAGTTCGAACGTGAGGGATATACCGAAGTGATCGGATATCGGTCGCGGTCGACCGCGGAGATCGAAGGTTTTGTCAAAGACTCGTCGCGATGCGATCGGTTCGAGAGCCAACGCCGATCCATTCTCAACGAAGACGTAGTCGATCCTTCGGTCATCGCTTTCGATGCCACGCTTGTAGAAATTTTCGCTCGAGATCGTGCTCGGAGGGTGATCAAAGGCGAGGGCCGCATCTCGCATGCCCGAGAGCCCCTGCCAAATGACGTACTCCGCATCGCCCTGATTGCAATTGAAGTCGCCTGCGACAATGACCGGCTCACCCGAGACTGGAAGCGAGTCGGCTAGCTGAAGCAATTGAGCCGTTCGCACGGCGCTGCTCATGAATTTCTGGTTGCTTCTATAGGAGGCGTGCAGATGAGTGTTCACGAGCCAGACCGGCCCCTGCTCGGTCTTGAGCCTGACGCTTGCGAAGCCCTTGCCACCCAGGTACTCACCGCGATTCAAGCGTCCGAGTGTCCCGGTCAAGTGAAACCGTTCGAAGCGCGGCTGATCGAAAGGCAGACGGGAGATGATGAGCAGACCTCCGCCCGCACCGTCAGCCGGATTCCAGTGGTGAGTGAATCCGGCTCTCCGGCCCCCATCCACCAGGATCTTGCGGATCTCCGCCGTCCAGGCCTCTTGGAATACCAGTACGTCTTCCGTGCATTCCATCAGCGACCGGGCCAGTTCTTGCATCCGCGGCAAGACGTGTTTGGCGAAGGGTTCTGGAAGACCCCAGACGTTCTGAGTCGCGATTTGAAGTCTCGTTGCCAAATGATGCTCCGGGCTCGCCGCGTCGATGAGGGCTGGGCAACATCACAACGCTGCGATCCCCCAGAAGGGGTGCAAGACACAAGCCAGTGCGTCGACAGCAGTGCGCAGGTGAAAAACGCTTGGTTTACATGCCGTCTGGGCGCAGATCCGCACGAGAGTTTCCGATTTGCGCCCTCGCGAGAAAGGGGCTCGGGGAGAAGGTGACTTCCCACATAGGCTGGTGCGGACCTCACCGCGCAAACCCGGGCTGGTCTAGTCCCGCGGTCAGGCAGTCGGTTTCAGGGCATGTACGCCTGGCCGCCGTCGACTGCAATGCTCTGACCGCTGATGTAGGACCCGGCCTTCGAACACAAGAAGGCAGCGACCTCGCCGATATCTTCCTCACATTCTCCGATGCGGCCCAACGGAATGGTCGCGACGAACGCGGCGGCTTCTTCGGGATTGTTGTCGATCCACCATTTGAGTCCCGGTGACTTGGCGTGTGGGAGAATGACGTTGGTTCGGATGTTGTCCGCTCCCCATTCGGAAGCAGCGGCCCGGCTGAACGCTCGGATCGCCTCCTTGACCGCCGCGTACGCGCCGTAGTTTGCGGTGTCCCAGCGCCGGGCCACCGTGCTGGCGAGATTGATGATCGAGCCATCGCCCTTCAAGTGTGGATAGCAGAGCTTCATCATGCGGAATGTCGCGAGGGGGCCGGACGACCAACCGTCATTGAGCGATTCTTCCGAGACCGAGTTGAGTGTTCCCAGCGGAACTTGCTGTGCGTTGTTGACCAGGATCTGGATTCCGCCGAGGGTGTCCACCGTTTGTTCGACGCATCGCGCGAGGTCTTCGAGGTTCTTGACGTCCCCTTCGACGGCTAGCGCCACGCCGCCCCGTTCCTCGATCAACTTTGCGCTCGCTTGAACCTTTGCGAGGGTTCGGCCGAACAGTGCGACCTGTGCGCCGTGTCGGGCGAGGGCCAGTGCGATTCCCTGGCCGACGCCCTGTCCAGCTCCGGTCACAATCGCGACCTTGTCAGCGAGCATATCCGTTTGTGCGTCGCTTCCCGTGCCGCCCATGAGAACTCTCCACTTGGCCTTACCCGATTGCGTTTGACGAGTATTCTAACCGCCTTTTACAGTCCGGCCGAGTGCGCGCTGCGAGGGAAAAGGCGTTGCAATGCCCCGCTCTACACGGCGGTCGAGATCGAGAATATCAGCGATTTCCTTTCGATCGGCGCCGCCGCGCTCGGCGCGGTGTGGAAGATCTCGGCGGAGCCGTCGCCAAGAAAAGAAGCTCGACCCGGACGCGATGTGCTGAAATCAAGTGGTTGTGATCGGGTCAATTCCGGTGCAAAATGGTCTGGTCAACGATCGTGCAGACACGCGCATCGGTGTTGCTCGGGCCCTTGGGATCACGGAGAATCGCGCAATGACAGAGACGGCAACGCTCCAGTTTGGTGACAAGACGGTGGAACTGCCCATCGTGGCCGGGGTGCACGGCGAAAAGGGTATCGACATCACGAAGCTGCGAGGACAGACCGGGCTCATTACTTTCGATCCCGGTTACGCAAACACCGGCTCCTGCACCAGCGCCATTACCTACATCGACCCCGTGCGCGGCGAGCTGCGCTACCGAGGCATTCCGATCGAAGAACTCGCAGAGCACAGCAATTTTATCGAGGTCGCATATCTGTTGATCTACGGGGACCTGCCCACTCGCGAGGCGCTCGCGCAATTCGACAATTCAATCCGTCATCACACCCTGCTGCACGAAGATATGAAGGACTTCTTTGGCGCGCTCCCGAAGGACGCCCATCCGATGGCGGCGCTGTCCGCCGCAGCGGGTGCGCTCTCGACCTTCTATCCAGACTCTCTGGAACCCCGGGATTCAGCTCAGGTCGAAATTTCGATGCACAGACTGATCGCCAAGATGCCGACCCTGGCCGCGTACGCGTACAAACACTCCATCGGCCAACCCTTCATGTATCCCCGGGACGAACTCAGCTACGTCGGGAGCTTTCTCCACATGATGTTCGCGAATCCATGCGAAGACTTCGATCCGGATCCAGTCGTGGAGCAAGCCATCGAATTGCTGCTGATCTTGCAGGCCGATCATGGACAGAACTGTTCGACCAGCTGTGTCCGCCTGGTGGGTTCGTCGATGTTGAACCTCTTCGGCACCATTTCGGCGGGGATCAACGCGCTTTGGGGCCCGCAGCACAGTGGTGACAACCGCGCGGTCATTCAGATGCTGGCGCAGATTCGCGACGAAGGGATCTCGTGTCGCGACTTCCTCGAGCAGGTCAAAAAGGACGGCGGCGGCGATGCATTGATGGGCTTCGGGCACCGCATCTACGAAAAGTACGATCCGCGTGCCGGCCTGATCAAGACCACGTGTTTTGACTTGATGGATCGGCTCGGGGTGCACAGCAAGCTGCTCGAGGTTGCGATCGAACTGGAAGAGGCGGTGACGAAGGACCCGTATTTCGAAGAGCACAATCTCTTTCCGAACATTGAGTTCTACTCGGCAATCACCTACAACGCGGTCGGATTCCCCTCTGACATGTTTACCGTGCTCTCGGCGATGGGTCGGCTGCCCGGCTGGATCGCCAACTGGATGGAACTCCACACGGATCCAAACTTCAAGATTGCGCGGCCGCGCCAGATCTATACCGGCCTTACCCAGCGGCCCTTCACTGGGATCGATCAGCGATCCTGATCGGCAGCCCGTCGCTCCAATACCTGCCGGACACGCTCCAGGTCTTCCGGGGTGTCCACCCCGATTGACTCGTCGGCTTCGAGCAGCGCCATCTGGATGCGATGGCCGTGCTCGAGTGCGCGAAGCTGTTCGAGCCTCTCGCAGCGCTCCAGTTCGGTGGGTTCGAGCTGGGTGAATTCGAGCAGGAAATCCCGCCGGTAGGCGTACAGCCCGATGTGTTTCATCCAGGGGCCCGGTGCGTCCGAGTCTTCCCGGGGCAGCGGGATCGGTGAGCGTGAGAAGTAGAGCGCGCGGCCCTGCAGGTCGGTGACGACTTTGACGACGTTGGGGTTTCGGGCCTCGCGCGGGTCGGGCAGGGGCGACATTGCGCTGCTCATCGAAAGCTTCGGGTCGAGCAAAAGGGGGGCAATGACGGCCTCGATTGCGTCGGGGGAAAGCAGAGGTTCGTCGCCCTGAATATTGACCACGATCGAAACATCTTCGAGCCCCCGGACTACCTCCGCGAGCCGATCCGTGCCTGTAGGGTGGGCGGGGTCGGTCATGACCGCCTCGCCGCCAAATTCCAGCACGGCGTCTCGAATGCGCTCAT
This sequence comes from Myxococcales bacterium, assembly GCA_022563535.1. NCBI lineage: Bacteria > Pseudomonadati > Myxococcota > Myxococcia > Myxococcales > Myxococcales bacterium. The sequence continues at coordinate 45,997 of JADFNE010000021.1, read as the reverse complement.
CGTCGGTGGCCACCAACAGCCGTTCCAGCGAGGGGGCCCGCAAAGCGCGTTCGTAGACGTGCTGTATCATGGGCTTGCCAGCCAATTTGGCCAGCGCCTTGCCAGGCAGGCGATGTGACGCGTAGCGCGCAGGGATGATTCCGACGATGGGGTGCATAAGTTGGCCCGACGGTACCGTCCCCGGTTGAGCGAATCCAGCGAGTGAACGATACTGCGAGATATATGAAGATCCGACCCAGCCAGCCAAAATTGTCGAGTGCCCCGGCACCCGCTAGCGACGAACCCCTGAATCAGGCCACCCGAGACGCCATTTTGGCTCGCGGTCGGGCGGTGCTCGATTCGGAGATCGATGCGGTCCGCGCCGCCCGCGGCCAGCTGGGCGAGGCCTTCGTGGACGCCGTGAATACGCTGTACCGGTGTCGCGGTCGCGTATGTGTGACGGGCATTGGCAAGGCACGCCTGATCGGTGAGAAAATCCAGGCCACCATGGCCAGCACCGGCACCCTCGCTTACAGCTTGCACCCGGTGGAAGCACTGCACGGTGATCTCGGAATGGTGCACGCCGACGACGTGGTGATTGGCTTGTCAAAGAGTGGCGGGTCGGAGTTGTCTGCACTGCTGCCGCTGCTCAAGCGCCAGGGCTGCAAAGTGATCCTGCTGACCGCCAACCTGGATTCCGAGGCAGCGAAGTACGCCGATCACGTTCTCGATATCGGTGACACCGCCGAGGCCTGTCCACTGGGATTGGCACCCAGTTCGTCGACCGCCTCCATGCTGGGGCTGGGAGATGCTCTGGCGCTCTCGGTGATGGAACTCCGTGCGATCAATCCCGAGCAGTACGCATTCTATCATCCGGGCGGGGCGCTGGGGCGCTCGCTGATGCGCGCCCACGAACTCATGCGCGTGGGTGTGGACTGTCCGGTCATCGATTCTGAAGCCAGCCTGGGAGAGTGCTACGAGGCAATCCTCAAAGCGCCCCGGCGAGCGGGTGCCGCCGCGGTGGTAGACGGTTCCAAGCAGTTGGTGGGAATCGTGACCCACGGTGACTTCTTTCGTCTGTTCAAAAAGCGAGACCTCGCCGCGCAACTGCCCGTCACCGAAGCGATGAGCCACAATCCGGTGCACGTTCAGCGCGACGACATGGTGATCGATGTGCTGAAGATCATGCGAAAACATGCGATCGACGAGATCCCGGTCGTGGACGAGGCAGGACACGTCGCCGGCATGATCGACGTGCAGGATCTGATCGCCCGGGGCTTCTCGGTGTTCGACACGAGATAGCCCTCACGCGCCGGCTCCCCGCCCCGAAGCTTCCAGTGGTTCCAGTTCGAAGCCACTGTCGAGCCGACCGTCTATCTGCAGCCGCAATCGCGGTGTCGCGAACGGTGTGCAGGGGAGCGGTGCCTCCCAACAGCGATCGCCCTTGCGAGGGATATTGAGAATCAATCCCGACCGGGTTCGGAATTCTTCCGTCTGGACTCTCTGTACGGGATAGCGTCCGTCGCTGGGGCCCGGTCGAATGTACGCACCGCCAACCCTCGAGCCCATGTAGCCGACAAACGCCAGGAATCCGAGGGTGCAGAGCGCCGCGCCGCCCCTCGCAATCATTCGTCCCAGATCGGATCCGTCTCCGGCGGTCCTTCGCCGGGGCATGGCTGCGAGCAAGCCCGCTGCGCAGGCCCATAACGAACTCCCGAGAAAACGCGGATCCGGTGCGACTGCAAACCAAACCAGTACCGCGAACGCGAAGGGCCCGATGAGCGGGGGCTTCAGACTCGACACGGTCGTGCGACGCAGGCCAAGCCACAAGAGCCCCCAGGCCGATAGCGCCAGGGGAAACAACAGCAGTGCAACCGAGTCCGAACTTCGAAGCCGGTCTTTGAACCAGGGAACGATCCAGTCGGCGTTTCCCATTACGTGATCGGGAGATTGTCCCGGCGCTCGTGCCCAACTGCGAATCCATCGGAGCTCGCTTTCGACCCGGGCTTCGGGCACCCGCCACGGCACATCGACCGCGAAGAGCGTGCTGGGGTAGGCGGGGTAACCGCTCATTTCGAAGCTGCGCAGGGACCAGGGAATGAGCAGCAGGAGCACCAGTAAAATTCCGGGCAGGAGATCTCGCAACGCGTTGCGTTGATGCTCCGAGTGGAGACGCAACACCTGAACCGTGGCGACCGCGAGAACTGCCCCGCCCAGGGCAGCAAAGCTCAACTTGACTGTTATGCCGGCAGCGCAGAGGGCCGCGATCGCGAGGAAGTTTCCGCTTGGATTGGCGTCCGTATCGAGGCCCATGAGATCGGCCAATTCGGATGCCAAGACGCCGCCGAGGATCAACACGATCCAGTCCGGATTGGTGCTCGATACGTGCATGACTGCAGCTGCGTAGAGCAGTGGTAGCAACAGTGCGGCGTGAAAGACGCGTGTGGCTTGCGGAGCTTCGGTGCCGGAGCTCCAGGCTTTGGTCCGAAGCGCCATTCGCGCGATCGCCGCCAGCAACAGGGGTCCGAGGGCGACGTTGAATGAGCGAAACATCGCCGGCCATGAGTCGAGGGAAGACAACCAGAGAAACGCTGCGCTGTTGAAGGCGAGTCGTCCGTGCAGGTTGCCGAGGCCCGTCACCAGCGGGTAGTCGCTGGCCCACTGGATCGAACTCAGGTGATAGAGACCGGCGTCCACCGCGAGCAGCGGACCGAGGCTGCGATTGGACAGCCAAAGGGCAAAGACCGCGAGGCCAAAGAGGATGAGGCTGTGCTCGCGCAGCGCGGTGCCGAGCCTCGCGCCGAGGGGACGTCGATTCCATATCGAGCCCATCCCGCCCAGGGTGATCAGCAGCGCTGACACCGCTGCCTCGCTCATGGGAATCCAGAAATGGAGCAGTTGGAGGATGCCGATCCAGACCGCCCAGCCAACGAAGAACGCCGACGATAAGTGCACGGGGGTCGATGCCCCGCACAATCGCCAGGTTGCGGCGCCCAGGCCGATCAGCAGTCCCGCCAACACGATCCAGCTGCCCGTGATCAAAAGCATGCTGGTGATCATGAGAAGCGGGCTTCGACGCTCTTCCGCAGCGAAATCGAGATTCGGGAGAACTCCGGGCGCAGCTTCAAGGCGCGCCTCCGCCCCGGGCCCAGACGATCGCGTCTCCCAGGCGATCATTGCCCCAGAAGATCTCGTCTCCCACGCTGAAGGTTGGCGCCCCGAAGATTCCGAGGTCGCTAGCCCGCTGGGTCTGCTCTCGCAGGCGTTTCTTGGTTTCGTCTCGATTGGCCTGGTCGATCACTTCTTCGGCCGGTTGTGCCACAGCGGCGAGAATATCCGCGATCAATTCCGGGTCCGAGATATCCCTGCCGTCGACAAAGTTGGCGTGGTACACGGCGCGAGTGAAATCTGGCAGCCAGAATTTTTCGCGCCCCACGCTTGCCACTCGGGCGGCAAGCAGGCTGTTTGCGGGAAAATTCTCGGGCTTCTTGAACGGGAGCCCATACCCCTCGCACAGCCGCTCGATATCTCTCCACATGTAGCGACCCTTTTGTGGATACAAATTGAAGGGAGAGTCTCGCCAGCCCTGCTCCTTGAAAATGGGACCCAACAAGAAGGGCTCCCAGACAATGTCGATGCCCGCAGCGTTTCCGATCTTTTCGATTCGAGAGGCGGCCAGATACGAATACGTGCTCGCGAACTCGAACCAAAAATGCACGCTCGAGGGTTTTGTTTCGGCTTCGGTCATGGGGTAAACATCGTACCGCGGATTGGCCGTTGCCTCCCGCCCCGAGGTCCCATCGTGCGTTGTACCGCATGCCGCAATGACAATCCCGAAGAGGCGCGCTTCTGCATGCACTGCGGCGGGCCCCTGGCGACGGGGGGAACGAGAAGTGAGCTGGTACCCGGCTCCTACACCCCCGCTCATCTGACTCGCAAGATCCTCACTTCGCGCAGCGCACTGCAAGGCGAACGCAAGCAGGTCACGGTGTTCTTTGCCGACGTCAAGGGTTCGGTGGCGCTCTCTCACCAGGTCGATCCCGAGCGCTGGCACGAGATCCTCGATCGCTTCTTCAGAATTTTGGCGGAGGGTATTCATCGCTTCGAAGGAACGGTCAACCAGTTCACCGGGGACGGGATCATGGCGCTGTTCGGCGCTCCGATCGCCCACGAAGACCACGCACAACGGGCTTGTTATGCCGCGCTTCATCTCAAGCAATCGTTGCGCCGCTACGCCGATGATTTGCGCCGGAACGAAGGACTCAACTTTTCGGTCCGCATGGGACTGAATTCTGGAGAAGTCGTGGTCGGCAAGATCGGCGACGACCTGCGCATGGATTACACCGCCCAGGGACACACAGTCGGCCTCGCTGCGCGCATTCAAGCGGTGGCTCCGCCCGACTGCATCTACCTCGGCGAGACTACGGCCGCAGCCGTTCGCGGGTACTTCGAACTCGAGGATCTCGGATCCTTCGACGTCAAAGGAGCCGTGGCTCCGATCGATCTCGCAGCACTTCGCGGAGTGGGAGAGTTTCGCTCGCGACTCGATCTGGCGAAGGCCCGGGGCTTCAGTCGCTTTCTCGGTCGCGACGAGTTCATGGGCGAGCTTTCCGCGGCCCTCGACGCGGCCCTCGAAGGCCGGGCGCAGCTGGTTGCGTTCGTCGGCGAGGCGGGGGTCGGGAAGAGTCGCCTGGCCTACGAATTTCTCGAGCAGTGTCGTGCTCGCGGCATCCCGTGTACCGAGACCCATGGTGTGGCTCACGGGCGATCGATTCCGCTGTTGCCGATCCTCGGACTCTATCGCGCGGCGCTCGGTGTAGAAGAACGCGACTCCCCCCAGCAAGCACGGGAAAAGATTGCCGGTCGGGTGGTGCTGCTCGATCCCGAGTTGGCCGCGAGTTTGCCGTTGGTCTTCGACTTTCTGGGTGTCGCCGATCCGGAGCGACCCGCACCCATACTTACGCCTGAAGTACGCCAGCGGCGGCTGGTCGATTTTGATGTGCGCTACTCGATCGCGCGCAGCAAGCGCGAACCGATGGTGACGTTGTACGAAGATCTTCAGTTCATGGACGAGGCAAGCCTGAGTTGGCTCGCCACCCTGGTGGAACGCGCTGCCGAGACCCGCACCCTCGTGATCGTCAATTTCCGTCCCGAATTTCTGCAGGACTGGAAGGCGATGTCTGCCGAACCCGCGAAGCGGCTGCTGCCATTGGGCGATCAGCTTGCACGAGAGTTGATGGATTCGATTCTGGGGACAGACCCTCAGCTTGCTGCGCTCAAGGACCGGATCAATTCCCGTACCCTGGGCAATCCGTTCTTCATCGAAGAGTCGGTGCGCGCGATGGTCGAAGCCGGAAGGCTCGTGGGTGAGACGGGAAACTACCGACTCGAAGGCAGTGGCCCCGATTTCGAGATTCCTTCGTCGGTGCAGAGCCTGCTGGCTTCTCGCGTCGACCAACTTCCCGATTGGGAAAAGTTGCTGTTGCAGACAGCGTCGGTGATCGGGCGTCGGGTTTCGCGACCGCTATTGGACGAACTCGCAGCTCCACACTGGGGAGATCTCGATTCGGCTCTCGAAACTCTGTGCACCAAGGAATTCCTGGTCGAGATTGCTCTCTACCCCGACGCCACCTACGAGTTCTTTCACCCTCTGACCCGCGAAGTCGCCTATGCATCACAGCTCGTGAGTCGCAGGACCCGTACCCATGAAGCCATTGCTCGGGCCATCGAACGCATCGATCAAGATCGCCTGGGCGAACGAGCGGCGCTTCTGGCACACCATTGGACCGAAGCGGGTCGCCCGCTCAACAGCGCCCACTGGCATCACCGGGCGGCGATGTGGATGAGCACCCAGAACCTGGCGGCGGCGATGAGTCATCTCTGCACTGCGCGGGAACAACTCATCGAAGCGGAGGCTCGTACGTTGCTCTCGGAAGAGCATCAGGAACTGGGGTTGAACGTGCGCCTGGGGCTGCTCGAAATCGGCGTGCGGCGGGGGCTCCCCCTTCGCGAAGCGCGGGAGTATCTGGCCGAAGGACGTTCACTGGCTGAAAGTGCCGGAGATCGAGATCGACTGTGTCTGCTGCTTGTAGCGTTTGGGAAGTGCTGCATCTTCGGCGCTGACTTCGAGTGCGGATTGGCGGCGCTGCGCGAAGCCGAAGAGGTTGCCGAGTCGTGTGGATCGCCAGAACTCCTCGCGTCGGTAAATCTGACTGCGGCCTGGAGCGTGATGGCGCGTGGCCATCTCCAGGAAGCCTTGCATCTGAACCGCCGCGCCCTCGAAAACCTCGTCCGGGACGCTTCGGCAGCGGAACCCACGGAAGACGCTTCCACCCATGCTTCGCTGCTCGCCATGCGAACCGGAATTCTGCGGTACCTCGGTCGCACGAAAGAAGCGATGGAGGTTGCGGCGCTGGTCGAAGCGATGGACGCCAGTCCCGAACGCGCTGAGTGGGTCGGTGTGGTGCACGGCATTCGGAGCGCGTGGGAGGTCGAAGGCGGGCGCTTCGATTCGGCGCTGATGCAGGCTCACCGGTTCCGAGAGATCGGGAAGGTGTTGGACAACAAGGGCACGCTAATACACGGCCAGCAGGCGGTATCGCGGGTGCACTCCGCTCGAGGTGAATGGAACGAAGCCCTGCGCGCGGGCATCGCAAGCCTCGAGGATGTTCGAGAATCCGGCATCCTCGGCGCCGAAATTGGCGCTCTGTGCTGCATCGCCCTGGCGCATCTGGGAGGGGACTCCGCCGACCGGGCCCTCGACGTGGCGCAAGAGGCAGTTCGACTCGCGCCAGCCCGCGACACCCTTCACGAAATCGAGGGGCTGTTGCTCACCGCGCGAGCGCTGAGAGTGCTGCGTGGCAAAGGGGTCGTCGGCGAAATCGAAGACCTCCTGGTCCGCGCGGCAGAACTGATCGACGAGACCGGCGCGGAGTATTTCCAAGCTGACCTCCATCTCGAAGCCGCGGAGATCGCCAACTTGCGCGGAGACCGGGCAATCGCGGAGCGGGAGTTTGGGCGAGCGAGCGAGGCATTCGCCGAGAGGGGTGCTCAGTTGCAGGCGGATCGAGCGGCGGCATTGGCGAGTTGAGTCAAGGGGGGGGGAGTTTTTAGCCGGGTATTGCGGAGAGGTTGATTAGGCCGCGTCTGCGCCAGCCTTTGCTGAGGAGCCAGCTTGCTGCCTTTGCGCGGCCCGCCATGCCCAGAGGTCATGCGCTTCTGCAAGACATAGTCAGCGAGTTCGAGCTGCTTGATTACTGCCATGCCTCTACCGTAGCAGGAACGATCGCCCTTATCAACCCAATAATGCGTCAGATAAACAAAATAAACACAACTACAATTCGTGAACTTTCATCCACCCCCTGTCCGCGCCACCGCAATGCCCATCAATAACTACCACCCCCCTCCTCACCCCCCACCCGGCAACGCAAACGCCACCACCGAATCTCCCAGCTTCGTCTGCATCAATGCGTGACCGCCCGCGGCAATGACCACGAACTGCCTGGCAGCCTCGCTCGTGCGATAGGTCAAAGGCGTAGCTTGACCCCCGGCCGGGAGTCGACCCTTCCAGAGTTCTTCGCCAGTTTCGCTGTCGAACGCGCGCAGGTAGTTGTCCATGGCGGCGGCGATGAACACGAGACCAGCGGCTGTCACGATCGGACCCCCTTGATTGGGGGTGCCCAGCTTCCAGGGGATCGGCACGGGGGCGATATCCTCGGTCGTGCCGAGCGTAACTTCCCAGCGCACGTCACCACTCGCGTAGTCGATGCCGACAAGCGTGCCCCAGGGAGGAGGACTGCAGGGGAGGCCGAGAGGGGAAACAAGAATGTCTCTGCGCACGGCATAGGGAGTCCCGGCCTGGGGTTCGTTGTCGGGGCCCTTTCTCGTTCTGGGTTCCTGGGCCAACTCGGCGTCGGCTTCCTCGCGCGGCACCAGGATCAATTCGGCTGCGATCCGGCTCGTGTTCACGACCATGAGTTCGCGGTGCGCGTCAACCGCGAGGCTTCCCCAGTTGGTCCCGCCGAGAAAACTCGGGTACTGGAGCCAACCTTTAGTCGACGGCGGCGTAAAGGGACCGCTGAAATCCAGGGCTTCGATTTTTTCGCGACACTTCCCCCGGTCCCAAGGTGTGAGCCCCCAGGCGTCGCCGGGGGTGAGGTTGTGTGGATGAAGGGGCGGTGGGCTCGTGGGAATCGGTTGCGTCGGAGCGAGCACTTCGGATGCGACTCCACTGACCGAAACGGGACGTTCCTCTACCGGGAAGAGAGGCTCGCCGGTTTTCCGATTCAGATAGAAGATGTGGCCCAACTTCGTCGCCTGGGCGAGTGCCGGGATCATCTTCCCATGCCTCGGAAAATCGAAGAGAACCGGCTGCGCGGGTACGTCGTAATCCCAGACATCGTGGTGCACGGTCTGGAAGTGCCAGCGAACCTCGCCGCTGTCGGCGTCGAGCGCGACGACCGAACTCGAGTAGTAGTCGAGGCCGTTGCGGGAGCCGCCGTAGTAATCGGGTGCGGTATTGCCTGTCGGAACGAATACCAGATTCAATTCCGGGTCTACCGACAGGACCGACCAGGCGTTGGTCGTACCCCGGCGGTAGCGGACGAGGTTGCCGGCTTCATCGGTCGTCTCGATGAAACTCTCGCCGGGGGGCATCGGATCCCAACTCCAGCGCAACTCGCCGTTGTGAGCGTCGTAGCCTCGGATCACGCCGCCGGGGGCGTCCACGCGAATATTATCGAGCACCATGGCTCCGGTGACGAGCATGCCGTTGATCAGTGCCGGAGGTGAGGTCACGCCGTACTCGCCCGGATGGCGATCGCCAATGCCTTCCGAGAGATCAATGATTCCATTGTCGCCGAACCCCCGACACAGCTTGCCCGTCTTCGCGTCGATCGCGATCATGCGCGCGTCGAGGGTCCCCATGTAGATCTTTTCGCGACACGGCTCGCCGCTTGCGAGCTGAGTGTCCAGCCAATGCGAAACACCGCGACATGTCACGATGTACATCCCGGTGGTATCCACCTCCGAATCGAATACCCAGCGTTCTTCGCCGGTGTTCGGGTCGAGGGCCACAACGCGGTTGCGGGGCGTACAGACGTAGAGGGTGTCGCCGACCAGGATCGGGGTATTTTGAAAGGCCGTACCCAACAAGGTTTCTGCGCCGTCGTCGATATCACCGGTGTGGTACTCCCAGGCGATCTCGAGGGCGGCCACGTTTTTCTTTGTGATCTGGGTCAGTGGCGAGTAGCGCGAACCGCCGCCATTTCCCCCGTACGCGGCCCACTGGGCAGTGGGCCCCGAATAGTCGATCTCGATGGGGTCGCTACATCCCACGACCAGAAGCAGGAGCGCCGCGGTCGAAAGCGTGCGTGTCAGAAACCGAATACCGCGTCGAGGGTCGGGTGTGGTTCTCATCTTCAAGAACGGTATCGCCTGACTACGGCCAGGGCCATCGCCGGGTTTCAGTCGTCGGCCAACCGAACCAGGCCGCGGTCCGCGTCGAGTACGATACGATCGCCAGATTTGAACAACTGGGTGGCGAAGCGGGTATTGACCACGGCGGGCAGGCCGAATTCCCGCGCGACGACGGCGCCGTGAGACACGGCGCTTCCAACATCCGTCACCAATCCCGAGATCATGCTGAAGTATGGCGTCCAGCCGACATCGGTTATGGGTGCGATCAAGATTTCACCGCTCTCCAGTGACTCGGCTTCGGCGGGTGTATGGACCACCCGAGCGATTCCCACGACCACGCCACGGCTAACCGACGTTCCAGTGACGAAGTGGCCCTCGAGATCGTCCGGCAGTTCTGGAACGATCGGTACCGGCTCGCCCACAAAGACATCGGCAAATTGCAGGGCAGCCTGGGCGTCGAAAACGCTGCGTCGATCAACCGCCGCACGGGCGAGCCCCGATGCGTCTCCCGAAAACAGCGCTCCGAGTTCTTCGTGAAACAAGAAAAAGACCGCATCTTCGTCGGGTAAGAGACCTTCGGCCACCAATCTGCGCGCAAGTTCGCGGTACCCCTGTTTGAAGCGCGCGGTGACGGCGACCAAACCCGACTTGGTTTCTTCCCGCGAGCGCACGGTCTGGTGTGCCAGACGAACCAATGGCCCCAGTAACAAACGAAGAAATAGACCTTTGTCGCTGCCCTCTTCTCGCGCAGTCCGGTCCGGCTGATGCGCGCGGCTTCGGATTGCAAGTGGTTTTTGTGCATCTCGATCCAGCAACCTCGCGCGGCAGCTGACCCTGAGCGCCGTCACCAAGGGCAGCGGGTCTTCGCGCCATTCGGGTTGTCGCAGTTCGAGTTCCTTGATCGCGCGATGTCCATGACGATCGAGGTAGCGGCGGAATTCGCGACCCACTGCTGCGGACTCGCTGCCCATCAACCACGCAAGCGCAGCGTGATCGTCCAGCCCGGCCAATTGTTCGGCAGCGCCGGGTTGAGCGAGGGCTGCGTCCTGAATGCGAACCGCGCCTTCGGCGATATCGACACTTTCGACGCCCTCGGCTCCGGCGAGCAGAGCTGCGACTTCGCTGTGATGATCCGGACCGGGCTCGTCTCCCTGGGCGACGATTCCCAAGAGTATCGGCGCCATGATGCCCGAGGTCGCCGACGAAACCAGATGCCAATCCATCGCATCGAAGATTGCGTCAAACTTGTCGTCGATCGCGCGCCACATCGCCGCGGCACTCCCATCGGCGGGAGCAAAGTGCAGCTCGGCAATCAACGCCTTGAGTGATCGTCGCGCTCGGCGTTGCCCGAGCATGTATACGAAGTAGCCCGCGAGGTTCTTGAGCCTGCGCGGCCAGGGCGGCGGCGGCTTCATGACGATTTCAGGATCGGTGATGATGCGGCCACAAAGCGAAAGCGTGAGGCTGCTCGAATCTCCGCCGAACGTCTGGCTCGACGCATCACTCAAAGTGGTGAGGTTGAGAAAGAGATGCCCATAGGACATCGCGATGAACTTGAAATCTTTCACCAGTTCGTCCTGCACCCCCACCCGAATGTGCATACGCTGCATGCCCACGTCGATGCCCCGTGCCGTAAACGAATAGGAGAGCGGGGTACAGACGCCCGGGAACATCTCTCCGATGTTGCAACGGGTATAGACGTGGCTGGCGTCGATCCTCTCGGTATCGAGTTCGTTCAGATCCGGTCCGAGGGTTGTAATGGGGCGAGCTTGAAGCCACCAGATCTGGTCGTCGGCGTCGATGGCCCATTCGAGATCGAGAGGAGTGCCTCGCCGTGCCTCCGCTCGAATCGCTTCGGCGAGTAGTTTGCGCAGACTCTCGGGTTCAAGGATCGCCCGATCGCCCACCAGATCGGCGCGCAGCACCTCGCCTCTGCGATCGAGCACGTAGTGGTCGGGGGTTTCCAAGCCGCTGACCAACGCTTCCCCCAACCCCGGCACGACGTCAATCACCGCGTGTGCCCGGCGGTGACTCACAGGGTCGACGGTAAAGAGCACCCCAGCCGCGCGCGCTTCGATCATTCTTTGAACCACCACACACATATTCGCTTGCCCAGCGTCGTCCCCACCCAGGCGTGCGCGATAGGCACCCGCCCGCGCGGCGGAAAGCGACTCCAGGCATTGAACCACGGCGCGAGCCACGGCCTCATCGCCTTCGACGTTGAGCAGGGTCTCGTACTGCCCGGCGAAGGATGCCTCACCGCCGTCTTCGTCGAGCGCCGACGAACGCACCGCGACCTTGCCCCCGCCGAGTTCTCGGTAGTGATGCGCCAGATCGCTCGGCAGGTTGTCCGGAGTCGCGCCCAGGATTGCGAAGCCCGCGGGTACGCAAAGCCCCATGCCGTGCAGCTGCGCGAGGCCGGCGGCCTTGCCGCCGACGAGTTCGTCGCGAATGTCTTCCAGTCGAAAAATGACGGGATTCATGATTGGAAATTCATCACCGAGGCGTTGAAACCGCGGTCTGCGCGACTCCTGGAGATAGGCAACACATCGGTCGGAACCTTGCACCGTTCGAGGGCATATGACAACCCGGGACACTGCGAGCCCGGGCCGAAATCCATCTTCGCGCTTGACCGGAAGGGTTTAGGTGTTCAGACTAGGTCGGTGGCTACGGTCCGCCCGCCCAGCGTCGCAGGCTTCTTTTATCCGGACGACCCCCGGTCGCTCGAGCGTGAGGTGCGCGGATTTCTCGACGATGCCGAAACTGCGGCCAAAACTGCGGCCAAAACAGACTCCGAGACCGAGCAAGCCCCAACGACCCTCTCTCCCAAAGCGTTGATCGTGCCTCATGCGGGCTTTCGCTTTTCGGGGCCCATCGCTGCGTCGGCGTACCGTCACCTGGTTCCGCGACGCAAAGAGATCAAACGGGTCGTCCTGCTCGGTCCCTCTCATCGGGTTCCCCTCGAAGGCCTGGGTGCGAGTTCAGCCGAAGCGTTCGAAACCCCGCTCGGCAAGATTCCGCTGGATCGTGAGGCGACACTGCGATCGTTGAAGCTTCCCCAGGTGTCGATCAACGACGAAGCCCACGCCGATGAACACAGCTTGGAAGTTCAACTTCCCTTCCTCCAGATCTTGCTCGAGAGCTTCACCCTCGTCCCATTCTCAGTCGGCGATGCCAAAGGCAAAGATGTCGCCGAGGTGCTCGAAGAACTCTGGGGAGGAGACGAGACCCTTGTCGTGATCAGCTCCGACTTGAGTCACTACCTTTCGTACGCCGAAGCTCGTGCGCGCGACGCCGAGACCACCCGCGCGATCGAAACCCTGCAACCCGACCTGCTCGATTGGGAATCCGCCTGCGGTCGCGTGGCGGCCAGGGGTCTTCTGCTGACCGCCAGGGAAAAGAAACTTACAGTTCATACTCTCGACGTCAGAAATTCGGGTGACACCCAGGGCGGTCACGACCGAGTCGTGGGCTACGGAGCTTGGGCGTTCGTCCAAGCATTGGGCGAAAGGTAACCAGTACCGTTGCAGAGTGAGCGTTACGATCAACCGCAGCGCGAGATATTGCTCGAACTCGCGCACCGCTCGATCGAATGCGGTGTTTCACACGGCGCGCCCGCGTCGGTCGCGGTGAGCGACTATTCCGCCGCCCTCACCGCGGATCGAGCCTGCTTCGTCACCTTGCATCTCGATGGCGAGCTGCGCGGCTGCATCGGCAGTGTGGAGAGTTCTCGGCCGTTGGTGATCGACGTCGCCGAGCGCGCCTTTGCCGCAGCCAACAAGGATCCCCGCTTTTCGCCACTGCAAGCTCATGAACTCGATACCCTCGAGATCGAAATCTCGGTGCTCAGCCCGCCCGAGTTGCTCGACGTCGAATCGGAACAAGATCTCTTGAACCAGCTCCGACCCGGGATCGATGGTCTGATCCTGCAGGATGCCAGCGCTCGCGGTGTGTTTCTGCCAGCGGTATGGGAGAAGCTCCCGGATCCGGTCGATTTCTTGAAGCACTTGCGCAAAAAAGCGTACCTGCCGGAGGACTACTGGGCGAGTTCCCAACAGTTCTGGAAATTTCAGACGGAATCGTTTGGGAACCGCCACGGCAAGTGACTCGGGAATCGCGCAGGCGTTGGCTGTGCTACGCACCGCCTGGATGCAAACTGAAGCCAACGAACCCGCCGCGCACGACCGCGCGATCGCGTGCTGGCTCGGGTGTCTCTTTGCGACCCTGTTTGCCCTGGTGCTCGTCGGGGGCATCACCCGGCTCACGGGTTCCGGACTCTCGATGGTGGATTGGCGACCCCTCATGGGAGTGCTGCCACCGATCGGCGAAGCCCAGTGGCGCGAGGTCTTCGCTGCCTACAAGACTTCCCCGCAATACCTCGAAGTCAATCAATGGATGCAGCTCGACGACTTCAAGCGCATCTTCTTCTGGGAATACTTCCATCGCTTGATGGGTCGAACGATCGGCCTCGTGGCCTTCGTACCCTGGCTCTATTTTTCGCTGGGCAAACGACTCGCAAGCTGGCTCTCCTTTCGGGTAGTCGTTGCCATCGCACTCGGAGGCGTCCAGGGTCTACTCGGTTGGTACATGGTTCGCAGCGGCCTGGTCGACCGGCCCGAGGTCAGTCATCTGCGTCTGGCGGCACACTTGTTGTTGGCGTTCTTCATTGCGCAGTGGATTCTCTGGACCTTGTTGGACCTGCGTTGGGGTCGTGTGCCCATGACATCTGCCTTGACGAACATCCCAGTCCTTGGACTGCTGAGCATGGTCGCAGTCCAGATTCTCTACGGCGCGTTCATGGCGGGCACTCGGGCCGGCGTTCTCTTCCCGACATTTCCGGACATGAACGGCCTCTACGCTCCGGGACCGTTCTTTCCACACGCCTCGCTCACCCAGAACCTGCTCTACAGCCCGGTCGCCATTCACTACATCCACCGGGCCATAGGCTTTGCTCTGCTGGCCTACGCGACGGGATTGCTATTTGCACAACGTCGAAGTCAGCTCTCTCCAAACTGGGTCCAGTACCAGTTTGGACTGGTGCTGCTGCTTCAGTTTGTCCTGGGGGCCGCGACTGCGCTGTATCGGGCCCCCCTGCCCTTCGCAATCGCCCACCAGGCCGGTGCTTTCGCTTTGGCCTGCAGCGCGACTCTGCTCGCCCACCGCACGGTCGCCACCCGATCGGGCTATTCCTTGTAGTGGAAGAAGCCGCGCTCTTTGATGAGATCAGAAACTTCCTCGGGGACGGAGTCTTCCCAGGAATGGTCACCGGTGCTGATCTTCTTGAGCAACTCCCGGGAGAAGATGCTCAGACACTCTGAGTTGTAGCTCTCGAGTTGTGAGATCATTCCCCGCTCGACCAGATACTTGAACAGGTGATTCAGCTTGTTGGGAATCTTCAGATTCTTGACCTTGAGCAACTTCAGCGTGTCGGGATCCAAAAAGGGATAGACATAGATCCGCAGTTTGTTTTGAAAGAGTCGCCCGAATGACTCCAAGATGCCCCCATCGAGTTCCTGGTAGTGCCTCTCTTCAAACAGCTGCAAAACGCTTCCCGCTCCCATCGTGACCCCGATCGGGGCATTGGTATAACGACGGAAGTAACTACCGAGGCGGTAGTACTCGAAATAGTCCGAGACCATCACCACCTTCCCGACCGCACTGAGAAGGTCTACGCGCTGGAGAAAGTCGCGGATATCGATGTCGCCCTCGGACATCAAGTTGTTCATGGTGATTTCCATCAACTCGACAACGTCTCCTTCCTCGACATCATCTGCTGCAGAAAATTCTTCCCGCGCGGCACGAATCATGTCCAGGTTCACGTTCGAAACCGGACGAAAACTGCCCCGCTCGACCAGGATCGGTTTTTTGCGCAGGACCGCGGCGGGCTGGACCACCTTGCCGTCCGGACCAAACATCGCGGCCCGACTGAGGCCGAGTTGCACCAGTCGCAAGCTCATCGAGCGTTGTTCGACTTTCCGAAACTCGATCCCCGTGAATTCGATCATATCGATCTCGATACGCTCAGTACTCAGGGCGTCGAGCAGCGATTGGAGCAAGACTTCGGGTTCCGGAAACAGAAAACATGCGCCGTAGACCAGGTTGACGCCGACGATCCCGAGCGCCTCCTGCTGCAGCGTCGCTTCACTGTCCTTCATCAAGACATGGATGACGATCTGATTGTCAACGTCTCGGGGACGGCTCTGGAAGCGAATCCCCAACCAACCGTGGCATTGATTCGTGCCCTTGTAGTTTTGGGCCACCACGGTGTTGGCGAAGGCAAAGAAGGCAGTTTGATCGCCTCGCACAGCGCCCAGGCGTTCTATGCACAGGTTGTGTTCGCGCTCCAACATCGCTTCGAGTCTCTCGCGGGACACGTAGCGGTCACACGCGCCGTAGATCGCATCGCTGATTTTCATGTCGTAGGCGGAGATCGACTTGGCGATCGTTCCCGCCGCACCGCCCACGCGGAAAAACCACCGCGCGACTTCCTGGCCGGCGCCAATTTCTGCAAAAGTTCCGTAGCGCTGTGGGTCGAGATTGACCTGCAGTGCTTTTTGGTGTGTGTCAGTGACTTGTTGCTTGAGAATCACGGAGCTGACTCCAGAGTTGTCGCCTGCCCGCAGTAGTCTTGTCGCCCGGGGAGGTCTGGTTTCTCACAATCCAGTTAGCGGCCCAACGCGAGCTCGACTCGATCCGGATAAACCCTGAGAAAAGCTGAAAATGCGGCTATTCGGCGCCGATCAGAAGTTCGGACCCGGGATCTGAGCACCGCTCTGCACCGCGGCCTCGTCGATCGCAACTTCTTCGACCGAGTCTCCTGCGCGAATCTGGTACCGCGCAGCGGTGCGCGTCGATTCGGGCCGACCCCGGGTCGAATAAGGGAGCTGCAGCCGATAGCGCCCCAAGGCGTCGGCCTCGGTCACCATTTCAAAGCGGGTTTCGCGCCCGAGATTGGTCACGAGTTCGAGTTCAGCCACCACAAGACTGCGCGGGGGAGCGCTTCCCGTGAGTTCCACTCCCTTCACAAACTCGAAGATTTTGTACGCAGGCACCTGGGTGCCAGAAAGCGCGCGAACCTCGTAAAGCAGGCGGTAGCGACCCAATCGCGATCCATCTCCGTTGAACAGGGCGGTCGCCATGCTGCGCGACTCCGACATCGAACGGATCACCACGTAGCGAACCTTCAGGGATTCGAGAATTTCGAAAGAGCGCTCGGGTTCGGCGTCAAAAAAACTGCGGGCCAGCAAGAAATGATCGCGTCCAAGATCGTCGCCAAAATTTCCCATCACCGTGGGTCGGCGCGCCACGTACTTGATGAAGTGCCCCTCCCCCCAGCGTGCCAGCACGCCGTATTCGGGCTCGCCCTGAGAATCCAGGTAGCCCGCAGTGTCGGGGGTGTGGTGACGCAGCCAGGTCGTCATGTCTCGTCGCGCCAGATTTACTTCAGTTCGATAGTTGGGCTCGGGCGACACGCCGCCGATCGCACTCGCAATCCCGACCACGGCACCGCGATAGACCGCGAGACTGGGAGTGAGGAGACCGATGGCAACCAGGGTCATGCATCCGATGCGCAGGTTCCGACCGAGGGTGAACCGCTCGCCCAGTACGTCGTAGAGCTTCACCAGGGTGGCGCCCAGGGTGAGGGCCAATGCGATTGAGAACGTATTGAAGAAGCGCTTTTGCAACAGCGTGAACACGAACAAAACCAGTGCCCATCCCACGAACCCAAAGAGCGCCGGACGGTTGCCCTGGGTGTGCCACTCGAAACAGAGCCAGGCGATCGCGGCCGGAAACAAATATATGAAGTAAGAAAGCCGCGACGAGGCGATCTCGCCGGTGAACTTACCGTGCAGGACGAACAACGGAACCGACTCGCCCACCATGGACTGGAATGCGTCGGTGCGGCCGAGCCATTGCAGCGAATCTCGCACACTCGTCTCGAGTTCGGGAATGAACGCGACACTCGCTGCCAGCAATGCAACGCCGATCGGCAGCATTGCGGCGACTCGCAACGACGCGGATCCCGTGGACACCCTGTGAAACAGCAGCGAACCCGCTCCCGCGAACAATGCCAGCACCGCGAAGAACCAGGGTTGAAAGTTCGAGAGCACAACCGCGCTGTACCTGCCCCACGCGGACCATTGGTTGCCGAAACTGAACGGCGCAATCAACACGAAGGCGGTGAGATTTGCGACCAACAGACAATCGACGGCGCGCCTGCGCGTCTCGACCGTCGGCGACGCGACCCATAGAGACAGCATCGCAGCTTCGCCGAGTGCGACGTAGAGAAGCGCTCCGGGCCAAATTGCCAAGTTTGCGACGAGCAACGCGCCCAGGGCAGCCGCCGGGACCACCAGCGTGTCGCGCGCGCCACAACGACGCACCAGATCCATGGTCGCGCCGAGCAGCAGGGTCGCACCTAAAGCCACAACCACATGATGATCGAGGAAACCAATTTGCGAGTACCAGAAGTGGGCAGGAAGAACACTCAAAACCAGTGCTGAAACAAGCGCGACTCGCGCGCCAAAGTGACGCAGCGCAATTCGGTAGAGAAGCCACACCGTAAGCGCGCCGAGGATCGGTGGAAGCCATACCAGAACACGCTCGAAGTCTTGTTGGCGCCCAGCGCCCAGAGCGCCGCCTCCAAAAATGTAGAAGGGCCGAAGCAACAGCGCGAGAATCCAGTCCAGGGTTTGCGGCCAGATGGCTTGCGCGCCGGCCGGAAAGTTCAGATAAGGATCGTGTTCGAGTGTCTCGGGAAAGGAGGCGAGGTTGTATGCGATGCGCCGCAGGTGATAGTACGAATCGCTGTCCGTAAAGAGTGTCTGTCCGTCGACGAATACGTTGCGAATGGGCAGGCACCGCACCGCAAACGCCAACAGCACAATGCCCCACTGCACACGGGCGCGGGAAATCCGAGAATCTCGTTTGTCGCCTGTGCTGTCGTCATTCACTTGAGGATCGCTGTCCTTGCACCTGGCAAATGGCGGTAGATGGCATTCGCGCTCGGGTTCGATGGTATCCTCGAATTCGGTAGACGTAGACACTCCAAAGCAATCTACCGAAGCCAACCGTCACAAGATCGCCTACCCCTTGTCTCAGCGTACAAACCATTGGTTAATTCGTAGCATTACTAATCAGTATAAATTTGCCGATTCCCATAGGTGGAAATCGCATAAAAGTATGTAACAATTCATTTCGTAGATAGTTTTTACAAGCATCGAAAAGGCGACACCATGGCGGGAAAAAAGAAGGCCAGCAAGAAAGACTTTTGGGACAAGATGCTCTCTGCTCACAAGGTGAAGCGAATCCTCGAAAAGCGTGGTTTCGATGCCGAGGCGTTTCGGCGCGACTATGAAACCGACTCCAACCGGGGCCCGCGAAAGGCGTCGCGCCCATCGGATCGCGAGATCAGCGCCGTCGAAGCTTTTCTCAAGTCGGGAAACTATCCGGGCCTGCTGTCTTCATTGGGAACCGGGAGCCGACCCAAAGCCGACGCCGCGATCCGCCGGGTCGTCACCTGGAAGGGACAGGGCGGCGTGAAGACCGCTCGCCGCAAATCCGGCAGCTGATCCGATCCCAACAGACTCGTAAATCAATTGCGCGCGAAGTGTTCCCGCAAGTATTCGATGATGTCGCCGGATTCGTGCACCCACTGCGCTTCGCCGTCGCACGATTCGATTCGCAGGCAGGGCACCATCTGGCTGCCCGTCGCGCGGACGAGCTCCTCGAGATGCGAGCGATCGGTGGAGACATCTCGCAGCTCTACGGTCTCGCCCAATCCGGCGAGAAAGCTTCGTACCCGGATGCAGTAGGGGCAGCCGGAAAACTCATAGATCGAGAGACTTTTTTCTGCATGATTTTCTTGTTCAGACATTGGGCACGTCGTCCTTATCGTCCAGTAATCACTCGACTGTCTACCAATTCGGAGACAGCTTGGGCGTCGACAATTGGGCGGGAGCGACGTATTCCCGACTCTCCAGCGCCGAAACGCCGCCCTCGGCTGCGCATCCTCCTCCTGCAACCACCTGAATGTAAAGGATCTTGTAATTTTTGACCGAAATCGTCTCGATCGGCACGGCGGGTGCATTCGAAGATCCCCATGTCTATCGAAAACAACGCGTATTGTGGAGCAACGGAGCTAGATCTCCTGCTGCCCTCGAATCCGGCCCAGGAACTGGGCGAATTTGAACCCACATCTTTCGTGGAACTCATTCTCATGGCCTCTGAATTCAGCGAAGACGAGGGCGAAGTGCGCGATTTGGTCGACTCGCTGTTCCACAACGAACAATTCGAGTTGACGGACATACGCGAAGACCAACTTTCCAGCCTCTAGCAGGTTGTTGTCCCCTGGGGACTCGTGACCTACTCTCCGCGCGATTTATCTCGACCGGAGGGAGTTACAGACGTGCGGATCGCTTCAATCGAAATTGGCGGAGGAGCGCCGCTAGCCCTGATCGCGGGGCTCAATGTCCTGGAAGACGAGTCGAGCGCGCTGGCTTCGGCTCGTACGATCGCCGAAATTGCCTCGCGTCACGACTTGCCACTCATCTTCAAGGCTTCCTTCGACAAGGCCAATCGCTCCCAGGTCACTGCCTTCCGCGGTCCTGGGATCGAAGCGGGACTCGAAATGCTGGCCGCGGTCAAGCGCGAAACCAAGCTGCCTGTGCTGACCGACATCCACGAACCGAACCAGGCAGAGATCGTCGCGCAAGTCGTCGACTGTATTCAAGTACCCGCTTTTTTGTGTCGCCAGACGGACTTGCTGGCTGCATGTGCGGCCACGGGACTTCCCGTGAACGTCAAAAAGGGACAGTTCATCGCGCCATCGAACATGAACGTCCTGGTGGAGAAGCTCAAGCATTTCGGTTGCGAAAATGTTCTGCTCACCGATCGCGGTACTCAATTCGGTTACAACAACCTGGTCGCGGACATGACCGCCCTGATCGAGATGCGAGCGTTTGCGCCGGTTTGTTTCGATGCCACTCACTCCGTTCAAAAACCCGGATCACTGGGTGGCGCTTCGGGGGGAAGCCGCGAATTCGTGGCGCCGCTGGCCCGGGCCGCGGTCGCGGTCGGCATCGACGTGCTCTTCGTCGAAGCACATCCCGACCCGGAGAACGCCTTGTGTGATGGACCCAGTCAGATCACGTTTGCCGCGCTCGATCAAATGTTGGGCGAAGTTCGGGCGCTAGACCGCGTGAGGCGAGAAGCGTAGAGTGTCGAGCCCGTGCTTTGATGTTCTGGTACTCGCCGGACGCAGAGACGAAAACGACGAACTCGCTCGCGCAGCCGGCGCCACCCATCGTGCACTGCTCGACATCGCGGGCATACCCATGTTGGTTCGCGTGCTCGAAATCCTGGTCTCCCATGAGCGTATTGGCGCGATCCTGCTGTGCAGCGACTCCCTGGATCTGATGACGAGCGTGCCCCGGGTCGCCGAACTGGTTTCGCGATCCCAGCTGCGGCTGCTTCCCGCCGAATCGTCGCCGAGCCGCAGTGTGCTGGCGGGAATTGAGGCGATCGAGGCCGAAAATCCGGCGGGCCAGACCCGCAATCCCGTGCTCGTCACCACCGCCGACCACGCCCTGCTCGACCACGCGATGCTCGACCACTTCTTTGATGCCGCCTGCGCAGGGGGCGCCGACATGGTGGCGGGGCTGGTCTCAGAAACGCTGATCGTCCGGCGCTTTCCCGACGCAAAGCGAACCTACTTGCCCTTCCGCGGCGAGCGTTACAGCGGAGCCAATCTATTTGCCTTCATGACCCCCGCAGCACGCAAGATCTTGGACTTCTGGCTCCGCGCCGAGCAGCACCGAAAGCAGCCCTGGCGGATGGTCAGCACGTTTGGCTTCGTTTCACTGCTGTTGTTCATCTCGCGGCGACTCGACCTGGCGGCGGCCTTTCGCCGAGTTTCTGATGTCGTGGGGATTGTCGTTGCGGCGGTGGAGATGCCGACCGCCGAAGCCGCGGTCGATGTCGACAAGCTGAGCGATTGGGAGCTCGTCAAGAACATCTTTGCCGAGCGCGAGCGAAGCTCAACCCCTTCACAGCGGTAGCGTTCGCTCCTGCCCGATTTCGACGAACGTCCGCGACCCCGCATCCCATTCTCGAACGCGCAGCGACACCCGAAAGCGCGAGCCTTCGGGATCCGTCGCGCGCTCGAACTGATAGATGTGATACTGCGCAGTCTTGTCTGGATTGGTACCGCCGTACGACGCGGAGCGAACGCCGACGACCGGAATGGCGCCGTCCTTTCCAGCGAGTGTCTTGAACTCACTTCGATGATTGTGTCCGTGGATCACCAGCTCGGCGCCCGCGCGCTCGAGAACACGACGCAGCTCGGCCGAATCCCTCAGCCGACGTCGCTTCGAAACGTGCGCATCGACCACCGGGTGATGCACCAGGACGACGCGACAAAGATCGCGCGCACGCAGGGCTTCGAGGGTCGTTTCCAGCTGCTCGAGCTGCCTGGCTCCCACCTTTCCCGCCGCCACGAAGAGCTTTGTCGGCAGTGCCGTGCAGACGCCGACAAGCGCAAGATCGCCGCGAATACGCACACTTGGCAACCTGCCCGGAAATGAGAACATGTTCGAATGGTCATCGGTATCCGCTGAATTGGACACATTGTCGGACTCCGCGGGGTCTGACTCGAGGTAGCGCAACCAATGTGCCCACCCGCGTTCGAAGGGCATCTTCACATAGGCGTCGTGATTGCCCGGCACGACCGAAACCCAGTCGGGACTTCCAAGGGTGCGCAACATACGCCCTGCAGCTTCGAACTCGTGAGGAAGTGAAATGTTGATCAGGTCACCGGTCACCGCCACATGATCCGGAGACTCGCGTTTGAGATCGTCGAACATGGCCGTGGCAATCTCTCGTTTGTAGTTGCGACTGCGTCGGAGATTCCACGAGAGCCAGCCAAAGAAACGCTTGTTCGACAGCGCGGCGAGACTGGCCCGACTCGGATCGGTGGCGTGGAGATCGGAAAGATGTCCCAGAGTGATCAAAGGTTTGACTTCGATTCGATTCCGGTGAGAACGCGAGCTTCGCGAGCACATCTCAAAACCGAGTGCGCACCGAGTCCCATCGCGCTCCGCCCGAGGGCAAGTGGTTGTTGGGCAGGCTATCTCAGCATCAATCCCTGTGATAGCCTGAAACAGTTGCGGGCTGCAGCCGTCCCAACGAACTGCGATGCGAAGTTCATCTCGCCGCTGACCGAGGATGCGTGACGATGTCAGCAAGCGGCGACAACTCGGCAGGCGAACCTCGTGCGATCGAGCCGCAAAGGTGATTGGGCTGACTACCGCGCTCGGGGTTCTCAAAACCTCAAGACCGAGGGTATTTAGACCCAATTCAGACCGGAAATGGGTCCGAAATCTGGCCATGGGCGCGCTTCTCGCGCTGGCCACCGCGGCGCCCCTCGCGCTGGCCGACGGCCCTCCGCCGCGAGACCTCGCATCTCCTGCCGCGCGCAGGCTCAGCCACGGCAGCGCCTCTGAGTATTGGGATCTCACGATCGAACTCGAGCAAGGCTACATCGTCGTGGCGCGGTTTCTCATTACGAACCAGGGTCCGGGTAGCCGGAACGGTGTCGCGGTCGGCCACGTGATTTCGCCCGGCGGCGAAATTGCGAAGTTCCGCAACGGCAAGCTGGAGAAGAGCTGGACGCTTTCCGAAGACGGACGGCGTCTGGATATCAAGAAGTGCCATCTCGACATGCATTCCCCCCATTACACCCTGCAAGTGGACAAATCCAGCTCGAGGCTTGATCTCAGCTTTGCGCCCAACACCTTGTACCCCCTGCCGCAGCAGCTCCTGGGGAGGAAGTACCGAGTGGATCTGCTGGCGCTGGGCGCTGAGGTGCGCGGCTCCATCAAGCTCGCGGGCATGACGGAGCCGGCGCGTGTCAACGGCTGGGCGACCCTCACCCACACGATCTCGAAAGGCGCGGAAACCGACCTGGGTCTGCGGCGCATCGAACTGTTGTCACAGCGGGGCGACAATCCGTTTTATCTCGCTGACTTTCTGAGCCCCTCGGGGAAGCGGTCTCGCTGGCTCGGATACCTCGAACCGGGCTGTGAGGCGGCTAGAGCACCGGGGCAACTAACCCAGCGCGGACCAAACCACCCGACTTCTGTTCAGAAACTTTTCGAGTCTTCCGACCTACCGTGTCTGAGAAGATTGGTTGCGAGAACTGCGTTTGACCTGACTCTTGGAGATGCTATTCAACCGCCGCCCAGTCATGACGGGAAGGACCCGTATTGGATTCCACACGTCATTACCCTCAATGGGCTAGGGCCCGGCGGGACTGGGTCGAAAGGCGGTGGCGGTCGGATTCTTCTGAAGGAACGTCTCCTTCAGCATGACCCACTAAAGGACCTCCCGGGACCGATTCGCTTCCTCGCGGGGCTGAGTACCAAGCCTAAGCGAGTGTGGTCGGTGGCGAATTTTGAGGTTACGATTCCGCCGAGTTCGAACTCGAAACCAATCCAAATCCAGGGCCAGGGCGTCGCAACCGTCAGCTTCTTGAATCCAGTGACACGCCCATGAGTAAGGCAGTACCACCCACCCGTACGCCTCGAACCCCCTCGGAGTAAAAACTTTTGCGGATCGGATTACTGAACAACCTCTATGCGGGGAGGAACGACGCGCAGGTCGAACGCCTGCTCGGGTTTCTTCGACGCCATCCGGATGTTTTGCACGTCGAGACCAATTCTGCCGACGTCGTGCCGGAAGCACTGGCGGATCTCGCGCGTCAGGAAGTCGATCTGCTCGTCATCAACGGTGGCGACGGCACCGTGCAGTTCGCCCTCACCGAAATCCTCGGCAACAACGCCTTCGAGGGTCGAATTCCAATGATCGCTCCGCTGCGTGGAGGCCGGACCAACATGAGCGCCAGCGATCTCGGGGCGCTGAAGGATCCCGTCCGCGGATTCGCCGCGCTGATCGACGACATAGAAAACGGCAGGCTGAGCGAGCGGATTTCGCCCCGCCAGGTTCTCTGTGTACGCCACACGATCGATCGGCAGGCACAGTATGGAATGTTCTTCGGTCTGGGCGTCATCCACCGCGCGATCGGCCTGAACCACGAACTGTTTGAAAACGACCACGCTCCGGGGATCCAAGGCGCGGTGGGCGCGACCATGATCACCGCGAGCCTGCTCGGCAGACTCGCGGCGGGCGACAACAACGGCATTCTGCAGCCCGACAAGGTTCAGGTGCTGATCAACGGCCAGCTGCAAGACCGCGGCGAGTACTTCCTGTTGATCGCGAGCACCCTCGATCGATTGTTTTCGAGAATGAAGCCGTTCTGGGGAAGCGGTCCCGGCGGCGTCCAAATCACATCTGTCGCGAGTAATGCCCAACGCATTCCGCGCTCTTTGCTCGGAATCTTGCGCGGCAAGCCGCTGCCCTTCGTTACCGAAGAAAACGGCTACACCAGCCGCAACGCCAACCGGGTCGAACTGCGCCTCGACTGTGGCTTTACGGTAGACGGCGAACTATTCGATCCGGTACCCGGGCGGCAGATCGAAATCTCGGCGGACCACACGATCCAATTCGTTCGCGCGTGAATCGGGAACACCCCGTTTCTCATACCCGTTCATGATCGACCTGAACTCATCTCTGGCCGAACTCGTAGCCAAGGAACTATCCGAAGAAGCACCGCCGACCGCCCTCGCACTTGCAGACGCCATTCGCGAGCAGCGAAAAAACGTCGCGTGCATCCTCTTCTACGGTTCGTGTCTGCGCAAGAAGTCCGATGAGGGCGTCTTCGATTTCTACGTACTCGTCGATCGCTACAGCGACACCTACGACTCGAGTCTGCTGGCACTCAGTAACACCGCGTTGCCGCCGAACGTCTTCTACATCGAAACCCAGTACGAGTCGCAAACCCTGCGCGCAAAGTATGCGGTCCTCACCATGCAAGATTTTGCAAGCGCCGTGCGACCCGAATGTGTGCACCCGTACATCTGGGCGCGCTTCGCCCAGCCTGCGATGCTCGTCTATCAGCGCGACGAAGCGGCCCGGGATCACGCGATCCGCTGTGCGGCCCAGGCGGTGGTGACCCTGGCACAACGTCTGGTGGTCTTCTTGCCGTCAGACGGTCGGGTTCAAAGATTTTCGCTCGCCGCGTTCTGGCAGCAGGCGATCGCAAGAACCTATGGCGCCGAACGTCGGGCGGAATCGCGCGAGACCATTGCGACCATCTATGAAAGTGCCAGGGAACGCTACGACCGCGCGGCCGAGAGCGCATTTGGGATACTGGAAGAACTGGGGTGGATCGAACGCGCGACGGTGCGCGGCGGTGGATCTGCTTGCGAGATCGAGATGGCGCCCCTGCGCAGGACTGCGATGCGCTGGCGTTGGCACATCTCTCTTCCGGTGGCTCGCACCTTGGCCATCGGCCGCCTGCTCAAGACGGCCTTTACGTTTGGCGACTGGGTTCCGTACGCGATCTGGAAAATGGAACGACATACCGGCGAGGCCATCGAACTCACGAAACGACAGCGAGAACATCCTTTGATCTTCGGCTGGCCCGTGATCTGGAAGGTCTACTTGCGTCGTTGAGCAGCGGCAGGAGGCGCCGAGGGCGATGGAACGCGTTGGACAAGTAGGCCGGACGGGAGATGAAGAGCGGGGCGACCGTTCCCTGCCCAACCCGTTCTCGCCGCTCTTCACCGCGCTCTATGTAGCGGCCTGGACCCTGGTGATGTTTCAGGGTTGGGGATCGCGCATCGACAGCAGTCCCACGGCATGGCTCTCCGATCCGGCCAATACGGCACAGCGAGTCATTGTTCGCGACCTGGAACTCGCCGAAGCCAATGAGAGCCCAGGTCTGCTTCAGCCGGTTCGTCGCGCCCTGTTCGGATCCTTCGAAGAGGTGCTCGACGTCTCGGTCGCAATCCAGCGCGATGCGACTGAATCCATTGCGGCCCGAGTGGGGATCGAAGGCGACGGCGAAGATGAAGGCTTCGAAGATCTCTTACAGTCGAACGCCGGCCTGAGCGTCTTGCTCGCCGAGGCGGGCGAACTGCAAAAAGCCTTCGAACGCGCGGAACAGACTCTCGACCCCGAGATTGAATCTGCCATCCGAACGATCTACGGAGCGAGGGTCGGGGATAAACCCACGACGCCGAAGGTCAATCGTCGAGCCCTCGAAAGTCTGGCCGAGGCGGGGCTTTCGGATTGGCTGCTCGAACGACCCGCAGTCCGCCTGCTTGCGCGCGCGGGCAAGACCGAGCCTGCTGCGAATATTTCGCGCCGCATTGAACGACGCGGAGCACGTTGGCAGCGTCGGGTCGAGGCCTTGACCGCGGCCAATTATCTGCTGATCGCCGCCGGAGCCGTGCTGCTCGCCGCGATGGCGCGAGGCGCAGCGCAAAGAAAATTCCCCCCGCACAACTCATCCGCAAACAACGTCGTTCCCTGGTCGATGGCCCTGGGTTTTGCCGTGCTCGTTCGCGCCGACTTCTGGAACCGCTTCTACTTCGTCACCCTCAACCAACTGGCGATTCAGTTTTCTCAACCCGAATGGCTGGACCCCTTCTATACCTGGGGAACGCTGATTGCGTCGCTGCCTCTGCTTTGGCTCATCCATCGCTACCTGCTGGTGTCGTCGCCCGTCGGGTTCTTCAAAACGTTCGGCTTGAGTCCGACACAGCTGCGCGCTTCCGCGGTTTTTTCCATCGCCGCCGCCGCCTTGGCGATCGATCTGCTGGGCACGACGGCCCTCGCATGGGGAAGTTGGGGACTGGGGTTCGAAGGGCACTGGGCCGAAGGGCTCGATGAGACGTTGATCTGGGGATCAACCCGGGAGGTGATCGAAAGCTGTATCGACTACATGCTCTGGACTCCCATCTTCGAGGAACTCGTGTTCCGCGGCCTGCTCTTTTACACCCTGCGCAACCGCTTTGGAGCATGGGAAGCTGCGGCAATGAGTGCTGTGTTGTTCAGTGCGATTCACTTCTATTCCCTGCCGGGGTTTCTGATGACTTTTTGGAGCGGCTTCGTCTGGGCGATCGCGTTTGAACGCGCGCGCAGTCTGCTGCCCGGAATCCTGGCGCACTCGGTCTACAATTTGTTCTTCGTGTTGGGCATCTTGTTGGTCTATCGCTAACAGGTACGCGCTGAACCATTGGGACGCTGTGATATCGTCTGCTTCAACTTGCAACCAGGAGCCAGCATGGGTTCGGTACTCATAACCGGCGGAACATCCGGCATTGGCCTGGCAACTTGTCGGGCACTCGCGGCAGACGGCTACCGAGTTTTTGCGACCAGTCGAAACGAGCCGGCGGATTCTCTCGGCGAGCACATCGACTGGATCGCGATGGATGTCTGCAGCGATGAATCCGTCGACAAAGCGGTGACCCAGGTGCTCGCTGCCTGTGGTTCCCTCGACGCGCTGGTTTGCAACGCGGGCTTTGGAATCTTCGGCAGCATCGAAGAAGTCTCCATGGAAGCGTACCAGCGACAACTCGACACCAACCTGGGGGGGGTGCTCAGGGTATTGAAGCGAGTGCTTCCGCAAATGCGCGAAGCGCGCAGTGGACGCATCGCGCTGGTGGGATCGATCGGTGGCCGCGCTCCGATCCCGTTTCAAGCCCACTACTCCGCAAGCAAGGCCGCCGTCGAAGCCATCGCGGGTGCGCTCTACAACGAAGTGCGTCCCTTTGGAATTGGCGTGAGCTTGATCGAGCCGGGGGACATCAACACTCCATTCAATGCCGCCATGGAATGGAACGAAGGCAGCAACTCCCACTACGCCGAACGCATACGCAGCTGCGAGCAAGTCATTCTCGAATCGCTCCCGAAAGCTCCCGGCCCCGAAGTCGTCGCGAACGCTATCGTAAAAGCCCTGACCGCGAAGCGACCGCGCTTTCGCTACACGATCGGTCCAGACTCTCTGATGATGCCCCTTGGTAAGCGATTGCTGCCGGACTGGTTGGTGCTGCGCCTCATCCGCGATCACTTCAAGATCTAGCCGTCGAGGGGACCAACGCGCGGCGGCTCCTAGCCTGCTAGACGGCCGATCCCAGTTCCAGACCCTCGAGGACGGCTTCTTCGGCGGTCCTCGGGCAGACGCAGTCGCCTAGCGCCATGATGTTTCCCGAGTAGTCGCTGGCTTGGAGTTCCCGTTCGAGCGCATTGACCGAAACGTGCCCCAGGGAGTGCACGAGCGTGTCGACCTCCTCGCACATGAGAGGCTCGCCGCTCAAGGTGTGCTCGAAGTAGACCGTGTCTGAATCAACGCCGGCCAGGCGCACCAGGGGAATGACTTCGACCCCCAGTTTGTGCATCGTGCCCAGCCAGGGGTCGCGCACGTATTGCTGGATCGTCTCCCCCGGCATCATTCCGTTCACGCAGAGCCTCACGCGACAGCCATCGCGCGCGAGTAGCTCGGCGAGCCCGAGTCCGATCCAGTCGCAGCGCCAGTCGGCGACCACGACGGAGGTGCCTGGGCGCGCCTGTCCCGAGATGACCTCCCAGGCCCCCAGCACATGGGCGTCGTCTGCCTGCTCGATCTCGGGGGTTCGGGGCCTTGCACCGGTTGCCAGGATGACGGCGTCGGGGCTCTCTTTTCGAATCCTCTCCACGTCGACGCCAAGCTTGGTGATTACGCGAACTCCGGCTTGTTCGAGTTCGCGATTCAAATTTGTGATGAGTCCGCCGAAGTCGCCGCGTCCCGGCAGTTGTTGCGCCAATAGCGCCTGCCCGCCGAGCTGCTCGGTCGCTTCGTAGAGTGTCACGTCGTGACCGCGTTCCGCCGCAACCGCCGCGGCCTTCATGCCACCGGGCCCTCCACCTACGACCATGATGCGGCGTCTTTTCTTCGCTGGCTTTCGCTCACCGTAGATGAGCTCCCGCCCGGATTCGGGGTGTTGAATGCACGAGATCGGCGCACCGACGTGCATGTGCCCAATGCATGCCTGATTGCAGCCGATGCACTCGCGGATCTCGTCGGCACGATCTTCCAATGCCTTGTTCGCGAGTTGTTCGTCGCAGATCATCGCGCGGGTCATGCCGCAGATGTCTCCCTCGCCACGACTGATGATCTGCTCGGCCACCCCGGGTGTCGTAATGCGACCGGTAACCATGACGGGCTTGGAAACGACTGCCTTGAGGGCCTTGCCGTCCGGCGCCACGTAGGCGCTTTCGTACGAACCCATCGGCGGCGCAATGTGAATGGAGCCCATGATGCTCGCAGAGGAGCCCGCCGTTACGCTGTAGTAGTCGATCTCGCCGTCACCATCCAAGGCCGCGCACATCTCGAGGATCTCGTCGCGCTGCAGTCCGTCGGAATCCCACGAGCTTCCCGAGATACGCAAGCCGATGGCGCGGTCGCCGATGTTGGCGCGAATGGATTCGATGCACTCGCGCAGGAAGCGAAGGCGGTTGTCCAAACTCCCACCGTACTCGTCTGTTCGCTGATTGACTCGCGGATTCATGAACTGATCGGGCAGGTATCCGTGGCTGGCAACGATCTCCACGCCATCCAGACCGGCCCGAACGAGCCGGGCCGCGCTCTGGCCAAAGCCCTGGACGATTTCCTGAATCACATTTTTCGGGACAGCCCTGGGGGTGACGTGGAAGCGCTCGTTGGGAACATCCGACGACGAGTAGGCGACGGGAGCCGTGCCGCTCGGCGAAGACAGGATCTCGCGACCCGGATGGAATAGCTGACCGATTACGACGCAATCGTACTCGTGAACTGCTTCGGCAATTCTCCGGAAGCCTGGAATGCAGTCGTCGTGGGTCGCGAGCATCATCTCCGCGGTATAACGCGCAGACTCGTGCACTCCAGAGACTTCGAGAACGATCAGTCCAGCTCCGCCCTTCGCTCGCGCGCGGTGGTAGGCGACCATTGCATCGCCGGGAAGCGTGTGATCCGCCAGGCAGGTGTCGTGGCCTGAAGAGCCGATTCGATTCTTGAGCGTGAGGTTCCGGATGCGAAGCGGGGAAAATAGATTGGGAAAACGAAGTGCCATGGAAGTTCCTCGATGAGCAGAAGCACACGTATGCGCGGATCCTGCAGCCTGATTCTACCCGAGCCGGAACGAATTGGGCGAACCCAGCGAGGCTGTTGTTTTGCCTGCTCGCGTCTCCGACTCGGCGGGCGGCAGCGTGCTAAATTGACCCGCCAAACCTCGAAAGACTCAAGCGCGCAGATGGAGACACGACCATGGGACGCAAGACATTCATAATCGGCGTCGGGATGACCAAGTTTGAGAAGCCCGGATCAAAAGACTGGTGCTACCCCGACATGGCGCGCGAAGCGGGCAACAAGGCGATCGAAGACGCGGGCATCAAGTTCGAAGAAATCGAGCAGGCCGCTGTCGGTTACTGCTATGGCGACTCGACCGCGGGAGAGCGCGCGTTCTACGAACTCGGGCACTCTGGCATTCCCATCTACAACGTGAACAACAACTGCTCCACGGGCAGCACTGCCCTCCACATGGCCAAGCAGTTCGTCGAGGGCGGAATTGCGGATTGCGTGATGGCGCTGGGTTTCGAAAAGATGGAGAAGGGTTCCCTCGGCATCAAGTACACCGACCGCACGATGGCACTCGACAAACACTTTGCCGTAATGAACGAGCAGTGCGGCTTCGACGCCAAGGCACCCGCAGCCGCCCAGATGTTCGGCAACGCGGGCCGCGAGCATATGCAGCGCTACGGAACGAAGCCCGAACACTTCGCCAAGATCGGGTACAAGAACCACAAGCACTCGGTCAACAACCCCTACTCCCAGTTCCAGGACGAGTACACCCTGGAAGAAATCCTGGCTGCACCCAAAATCTACGATCCGTTGACCAAGTTGCAGTGCTGCCCCACCAGCGATGGTTCAGCCGCGGCAATCGTGGCGAGTGAAGATTTCGTCAACTCACATGGTCTGCGCGGCCAGGCGGTCGAGATTCTCGCCATGAACATGACCACGGACTTCGCGAGTTCCTTCGAAGGAAGCATGATCAAAATGGTCGGCAGTGACATGACGAAGGCTGGCGCCGCCAAACTCTACGAAGCGTCGGGTTTCGGGCCGGAAGACGTGGACGTGATCGAACTTCACGACTGCTTTTCCGCCAATGAACTCATCACCTATGAAGCCCTGGGGCTGTGCCCCGAAGGCAAGGCGGGTGAGTTCATCGACTCGGGCGCACAGACCTATGGTGGCCAGGTGGTGGTGAACCCGTCGGGCGGGTTGATCTCGAAGGGGCATCCGCTTGGGGCGACTGGGTTGGCTCAGTGTTCGGAGCTTACTTGGCAATTGCGGGGCACGGCAGACAAGCGACAGGTTGCCGATGCGAAGATTGCGTTGCAGCACAACCTCGGGTTGGGTGGGGCGGCGGTGTTGGCGCTTTATCGGATGGCGAGTTAGAGAGACGGTTGGATCAGGGTTCTGGATAGAAGTTGTTTGACGTTGTCGTCGAAGAAGAAGGTCAGGTGGGAGCCTTGGTACCAGGTGGTGGGGTGGTTCCAGTGGCGGGCCAGATCGCGGACTTGTTTGGGGGAGACGAGTCGATCGCCTACGGCGCCGAAGATGGCGCGACCTTCGGCAGGGACCTTTGGAGTCAGTCTGATCGGCGACACCACCTGTGTGATGAGGTCGAGTTTCTCTCGGGTCAGACCGACATCGAGAAATTGGCGAATGACCTGGTCGGGTAGATGTCGCCAGTACGTTGCGGACAGATCCGTCATCGGAATGCCGGCAATTGCAAAGTCCAGGCTGGGCTCCAGGCCACTCAAGAGCGACGCGTTGAATCCCCCGAGCGAAAGTCCGTAGACTCCAACGCTCGGCGCGTCTTGTGCGCGCACCCAGGTAATCAACCGGCGGATGTCCCAAATGCCCTGACTTGTCGCGTGGATGCTGTCGAGCACGTCGCCACTCAAGTAGCCGTCCCCACTGAAGCGACCGGCTTTTCGGGGGCCGTGAAGCGGCAGGGTGGGGAGCAACATGTTGAAACCGAACTTTTGGTGGAAGATACGAGGATCGAAGGCAGTGAAGTCCGCGACCGGTCTGCCCATCTGGTAGCCGTGAATGCATACAATCCAGGGACGCGGCGCCCCGGGGTGGCGCAGAACGTGGGCATGGGCGGTGCGATTGGACACGTATCCTTGCCAGCGATCGCGGCCGGGTTCGTCGGCCATGGGTTCGTACTCGCTGTCGAAACTCAGGGACTCAAAATCGATCCGGCCCGCCAAGGTGCGGACACTCGCCTGCTTAATGCTCGGGACATCCAGCGGCAGGGGTATGCGGTGATAGTCTTCCGGCTTTTCGAGCCAACCCTGGGCTTCGAACAATTCGATCGCTGCTGAAACTTCGCGCTCGATTCGCACCCCGTCTTCGAGACTCGGCACCGGAACCATTAGCGTTATGGCACCCAGCAGGGCTTCGTCGAGAGCCACCTGCGCAGAGAAAACCGGGCTCAGTTCGGCCGCAGGTACATCTTCGAGGGGTTCGAAGCTGTTGGCCGCGCCGTTTCCAGCGTCGATAAAGGTCCAGGCAGATAGTGCGATCAACATCACGCCCAGGCCCAGGCCGTAAAAGACCAGGGCCGGGATCCCAAACACGACCCCGATTGCGCCACCGAGTGCCGCGAGGGTGGTTGAGTTCTTTCCTCCCACAGCCGTCATGCCCATGTATGCAGCCGAGAAGCAGAGGAAAGCCGGGGGCAGCGAATACACGAGCGACAGGAATCCGCCCGCCTCCCCGGAAAGAATCCACCCCAATCCCGTTGCGAGTGGGAGCCAGAAACTTCGAGAAAACTTGATCGCTTCGAGCATCGATCGACCTCCGTTCCATTCACATGCCATGGGTCACGTGTCGCCGGCGGGCGCCGCGGGTCCAGCAAGGGAAGCACCGCGGGCGGGCGACCGCCACTCCATTACGTAGATCCCCACTACTGCAATCGCGATTGGGGTATCTTCGAGCGGGGGAGGGAAACCGTGAAGCTTTTCTGGCAACGAGTTGTGCCCAACGGGTCCGAGAATACAGCGAACCAACACACACAAAGTCGCTCCATGGGCCGGCTAGCGCAGAGCTGGATGCTCGTGGGCTGCCTCGTCGGCCTGGGCTTCTCAGCGCTTGCATGCAGCGAAGAACCTGCATCCGACGGCGAAAGCCCGCTCACATCGCGGGTCGACAGCGCCCCGCCAATCGGCGAGTTGGGTGGCACACACAATCCGACGAGAGCGGCCGCACGCAACCGCAAGGCGCGCGAGGCCTTCGATCGCTGGGCCCCCTTGCTGTCGTCTGGCGCGACCGAAGGGGCGCGGGCCCTGTGCGAAGCCTGGCTGGGCGAGTCCGACGACGGTCACCACGGAGAAGCACATAAATGTCTGGCGAACGTCGAGATCGCCACCGCGCGCTCACAGCCCAGTGGCGACAAAGGTAACGGTGCACCCGGGAACCGATCACGCATCTCTCGCGCGCGCACGAACGCCGCCGTCGAACACTACGGCGCGGCAATTGCGGCGGTACCCCTCGACTCGGACGCCCATATCGGACGCGTCGACGTGCTGATTCTGGCGGGTCGCCACCGCGAGGCGAACATCGCCCTCGACAGTTCTCTCGAGTTTTTCTCTTCGCGCATGCATCTCGACAAATGGTTTCGACTCCTGGGGCGCTTTCAGCGGTCCGGCGATATCGATGAGGGGCTTACCTTCTTGAAGGTCATCGAAAAGCACCATCCCCTGGACCATCGGGTGATATCGAATCTCGGAGCCTTCTACGCAATGACCGGAAACGGCGAAAAGGCACTCGAGTATTCGGAACGCGCGGTCGCGATCAACCCCGACGACCCGATCAACAAGTGGAACCTGGCGCGAATCTACGACAAGCAGGGCCGACTCGAGGAAGCCGACCGTCATTACCTGGAAGCGCTCGCCGTCTTCGGCGACGAAGACCCCAAGGCGCGTTGTGACTACGC
Source organism: Myxococcales bacterium (assembly GCA_022563535.1). Classification (NCBI taxonomy): domain Bacteria; kingdom Pseudomonadati; phylum Myxococcota; class Myxococcia; order Myxococcales; species Myxococcales bacterium. Next base: position 11,675 of record JADFNE010000021.1, on the reverse strand, counting down.
CAAATTCATCGGCACTCGTCTCGGCGATGTCGCAAGAGCCTGCAACTTCGCCGAAACGAATTGCGAAAAACAATTCGATGAACATTGTAAGGACATAAGCGGCATCGGCGGTGCAGGCGGTGCGGCCGACGAACCAGATCCGCGCACGGGATGAATCGGACTCGAGCGACCCTCGAAAGCGAATGTCACCGCCTCGAGGGTCGCGGTTACCCCGCGTTGAAAGATTTGCGCGGAGCCTACGCCTTTGATGGCTTCACCTTGTATATCGACCACGTGCAAGGCGATCCGTTTGCTGCACCTTCGAAACTCCGCGTGCGGGTTCCGATGGAGGTCGCCGGATTTCCAGCCGAGTTGATCGAAGGTCCCGTCCGGCGCCTGGCCCTCGCCGACTTCGTCGCGCGATCAATTCACAGTGCAATTGGAAAATCTGCAGCGGAAGAAGGAACCCGGTCAGAAGGCAGCGGCAAGAGCGGACTGATCCGGATCGACGCAGGCGGCCAGGAAGTGCTCGAGCGAACCGCCGTGCGGATCAGTCGCGACGGCGACTGGATCGAGGCTCGGCTCGAAGTCGGGCTGCCCGCGGCGGGACGGCGAATCCTCGGCAAGCGAGCAGGCGAACTCCTATGCGATGCGGTGCCGCGCGCATCACTTATGGGGCTTCGCTTCGACTCCCTCGACGCTGATCGCGTCACGGCGTTTGTTCACTGCATTGAAAACCAGGAAGCGATTCGCGAAGCACTCGCGGGGCGGGGATTGATCGCGTTTGTCGGCAACGGCGCAATCCTTCCGAGAGAGTCCGGGGCGAATGATCGGCCGCTACAAGGAGCCGACGTGGTTCCCTTCGAATCGCCGCCGGAATTTGAAGTCTGCATCGATGTCCCCAATCAAGTCAACAGCCGTATCTCGAGCGCGGGTTCTCATCAGTGGGTCGGCATGGGGATCCCGAAGGGAGTCAACTTGATCGTGGGCGGCGGCTACCACGGCAAGTCGACTTTGCTGCAGGCGCTCGAACGCTGTGTCTACCCTCACATCCCGGGCGACGGACGCGAGACTGTCGTGGCGGACCGCGGCCTGGTCAAGATTCGCGCCGAAGACGGCCGTCGCATCGAACGGGTAGACATCCACGCTTTCATCGACCAACTCCCCGGCGATCGGAGTACCCGGGCTTTCTGCAGCGACGACGCCAGCGGAAGCACGAGTCAGGCGGCCAGTATCGTCGAAGCCATCGAAGCAGGGTGCAGCGGCCTGTTGCTCGACGAAGATACTTGCGCGACCAACTTCATGGTCCGGGACGCGCGCATGCAGGAGCTGGTTCACAAGCGCTACGAACCCATCACACCCTATGTTGATCGCGTTCGCGACCTGCACGACGTACTCGGCATTTCGACCGTGCTCGTCATGGGCGGAAGCGGCGACTACTTCGAAGCCGCGGATCGCGTGATCATGCTGCGAGATTACAAAGTGCACGACGCAACCGCGGCGGCAAAGCAGATCGCACAAGCGAACCCGGGCAAGCGACAGCGAGAAGGTCGGGGCGCCATCGAATCCCCCCCACCGCGAATTCCCATTTCGCAAAGCTTCGATGCATCGCGCGGAAAAAAGGGAGTCAAGATCGAGGCCCGGGAACCCAACGTCATCCGCTATGGCCGATGCGATCTCGATCTGCGGGGCGTTTCGCAACTCGTGGACACCAGCCAGGCCCGAGCTGCCGGGCTCTCGATCCATTGGGCGAGCAAGCACGCGATGAAAAATGGCGCGACCCTCACAGTGATTCTCGACGAACTCGACGCACTGCTCGACCGCGAAGGCCTGGAGGCCCTCGACCCGTACGGGAGCGGAGAACACCATCCGGGAAACCTTGCCCGCCCTCGTCGTCACGAAATCGCGGCAGCAATCAACCGACTGCGCAGCCTGCGAATGGAGTAGGCGGGATGATTCGCAGCCAACGCACACCTGTAACAAACTACGGATTCCAAGTTCAGATGCCCGCTAGAACAGCCGACCCACTCATCGGGCAATTCACAATGATGCAAACCTGGGAGATCCGCGCACATGTCAGGACTGCTCAAGTTGCGTCCCGAGGAATTTGCCGAGCAACTGCTCGCAGGTGCGCATTCTCGTGTGATGATACTCGGAGGCAGTGGCGACGAAGGCCCTCGCGCGTCGACGCCCGAGTTTGATGCCCTCGCCGAGTTCTTCGCCGGCGATCGACGAGACTATCAAGATCACGAAGCGGTGTTTCTAGGCGTCGGGCCCGAAAGCCATGCGTTATTTGGTGTCTTCATCCACAAGACATACCGGGGTCAGGCCCAGGGCGGTGTCCGCCACTGGCCGTACGACACCCTCGAACACTTCCTGCGCGACGGCCTGCGTCTCGCAGTGGGGATGGGTCGCAAGTGCGCGTTGGCCGACCTCTGGTGGGCGGGGGGCAAGGCGATCATCGCGGCGCCAGGTGATGCCGCTGGAAACCAACCGCGCGATCCCGCCCTGCGCGAGTGCATATTTCGCGAGTTCGGCGAATTCATCACTTCACTCCGGGGGGTGTACGTCACCGCCGAAGATGCCGGCACCACATCCCACGACATGGAGGTGATCTTTCGCTACACGCGATTCGCGACCTGCATACCCGAACGCCTCGGCGGCTCGGGCAATCCCTCCGCGATGACCGCAAAGGGCGTGATCCGCGCCATGGAGGCGGCTCTCGACTTCCGCGGCCTGGGCGGACTCGAAGGGAAACAAATCGCCATGCAGGGGGCTGGCAATGTCGGCACTCACATGATCGAGAATCTGTTCGAGTTGGGCGCAGCCCGGGTTGTGGTTTCGGAACTCAATGAAGAACGCTGCACCCAGTTGGCATCTCGCTTCCCTTCACACTTTCTCGACGTCCGGCAGGTCGGCTGCGACGGCTACAGTGACAACAGCATTCTCGCCGAGGCATCGGACATCCTCTGCCCGAACGCGCTGGGTGGTGTGCTGGATACGAAAACGATCGAGGTGATCAACGCCCCGATCGTCTGCGGCGCGGCAAACAACTGTCTGGTCGAAGAACACCGCGACGGCCGCCACCTCTACGAACGCGGAATCACCTACGTGCCCGACTATGTGGCCAATCGGATGGGCATCGTGGCCTGCAGCAACGAGCAAGCCGGCAACCTGATCGAAGATCCGTTCATATTGCGTCACCTCGAGGGCAAGGGGGGTTGGGAGAACTCGATCTACAACGTGACCCAACGAATCTTGCAACGCGCGGCGGAGGCAGGCACTTCGAGCGTCAAGGCCGCCGAAGAACTCGCGGAAGAACGAACCGGTGAGCCGCATCCGGTCTGGGGGCGGCGCACTCGAGACATCATTTTGTCTCTATGGGAAGGCGGCTGGGCCCGTAAGCGCTAGTCGAGCCCATCGAAGGCCGCCTGAACCAACGCAGCCTGTTGCAGGCCATGGAGCCGAGTCGATCCCACGGCTGTACTCGCCGACGGCACACGCCCCGCATACGCGAGTTTGGCGGACGGAGAGAGCAGGTCTTGAATTCGCTCGCGCACAAATGTCCAGGCACCCATGTTTGCGGGTTCTTCTTGAACCCAGACTACGCGCTCGGTGCGCGGATACTGTGCGATCAAGTCGTTCAGCCGGATGCTGGGCCATGGGTAGAGTTGTTCGAGCCGCAGGATCGCAACACTGCCGGGTCCATTGGCTGAGCGCTTCTCTCGCTCTGCGACTAGGTCGTAGTAGACCTTGCCGCTGCACAGAAGCACCCGGCGCACAGCCTGCGCGTCGTGTACCGCTCGTTCATCGTCGATCACGTGTTGGAAGCGGCCGTTGCTGAAGTCGTCAATGCTGGAAGTCGCGGCGGGGAGCCGCAGCAGGCTCTTGGGCGTCAAGATGACCAATGGCGCGCGATAGGTCCTTCGCATTTGCCGTCGCAACACGTGGAAGTACTGGGCGGGGTTCGTACAGTTGACGACCTGAATCGCATCCTCGGCGCAGGTCTGCAGGTAGCGCTCGATCCGCGCACTCGAGTGTTCGGGTCCCTGGCCTTCGTAGCCGTGGGGCAAGAGCATGACGAGTCCGCTCATGCGTCCCCATTTCACGTGGGCCGAGCAGATGAACTGATCGATGATCACCTGGGCGCCGTTTGCGAAGTCGCCGAACTGGGCTTCCCACAAGGTGAGGGTTCCGGGGTCGGCCAGGCTGTAGCCGTACTCGAAGCCCAGTACCGCTGCCTCCGAGAGCAGGCTGTCATAGATATCGATGCGCCCCTGCCGCTCTGCAATATGATCGAGCGGGGTGTACTCCTCGCCGCTGTCCTGGTCGACCAGCACAGCATGTCGATGACTGAAGGTGCCTCGCGATGTGTCTTGCCCCGAGAGCCGCACCCGGTCTCCTTCGAGCAAGAGGCTCCCGAAGGCGAGTGCTTCGCCCATCCCCCAATCGATGGGCGCGCGATCGGCGACGGATTGGCGCCGACTGTCCAACAGGTTTCGCAGCTTGGCGTGGGGCCTGAAGTAGTCGGGTACGCTGCCGACACCTTCGGCGATTCTGGCCAGGGTCTCGATCGGAACTGCCGTTTCGACATTGTCGTCGGGAGCCACGCGTGCGAAACCGACCCACGGACCTTGGGGATCGTTCGGCTCGGCGGGATCGACCGAGCCGACGTTTGCGTTCAGGAGCGCGGCATCCAGGTCTGCTCTCACGGCGATCCCGATCTGTTCCGCTTCTGAGGCAGCAAGTTCTTCGCGCTCGGCGAGTGCCTCTCCAAACAGTTGGCGCACCGAGCGGCGACTGCGAATCTTTGCGTAGAGTTGTGGTTGGGTGAAGGCCGGTTCGTCGCCCTCGTTGTGTCCGTGGCGGCGATAGCCAATGACGTCGATCACGACGTCGTCCCCGAAACGGGCTCGGTACTGCATGGCCAATTCGGCGCAGCGGAGAACCGCCTCTGGATCGTCTCCGTTCACGTGGAAGATCGGGATCTGAATCATCTTCGCAACGTCTGTACAGTAGAGCGTAGAGCGCGCCTCGGCGGGGGTCGTGGTAAAGCCGATCTGGTTGTTGATGATGATGTGAAGGGTTCCGCCGGTTGAATAGCCCTTGAGCTGCGCGAGGTTCAAGGTCTCCGCGACAATTCCCTGGCCCGCAAACGCGGCATCGCCGTGCAGAATGATGGGCACGATCTTTTTGCCCTCCAAGTCTCCCATGCGGACCTGCTTGGCCTTGGTGCGTCCCTCGACGACCGGATTCACCGCTTCGAGGTGCGAGGGATTGGAGGTCAGGGTGAGGTGAATGCGTTCGCCCGTTTCGACTCGGCGATCTTTCGAATAGCCCTTGTGGTACTTCACGTCCCCCGAACCGAAGGGCAGATCGAGCAGCGGACTGTCCTGAAACTCAGAGAAGAGGAGATCGAGGGGCTTCTGCAAGACGTTCGCGAGCACGTTCAGGCGCCCGCGGTGACTCATGCCCAGAACGAACTCGACGATCCCGTAGCGGGGAGCTTGCTCGATGATGTAATCGAGCAAGGGGATCACGACCTCGCCGCCTTCCAACGAGAAACGTTTCTGTCCCAGAAATTTTTTGTGGAGAAAATGTTCGAAGATCTCCGCTCTGCACAACTTCTCGTAAATTCGCCGCAGCTGGTCGGGCTCGCAGCGGAAGCGGTTCTCGTCGCGCTCCATTTGTTGCTGAAGCCAGAGCTTGCGACCCGGGTCCTGAACGTGGGTGTACTCGACGCCGATGCTGTTGCAGTAGGTGGACTTCAAGCGTTGCAGAATGTCGCGCAACGTCTGAACCGAACCCCCGGGCAGATCCCCGGTGCTGAACGGATAGTCGAGATCATGATTGCCAAGCCCGTAATGAGCTGGATCGAGTTCGGGGAAGTACTTGGTCTGGCTGCTCAGCGGATCACTGTTGGCGATGCGATGACCGCGAGCGCGATACGAGTGAATCAACCGCAGCACCCGGGCATTCTTGTCCGCCGCGAGCAAATGGGATTCGAGGTGGTCGCTTCGCCGGTTTGGGCGGACGGGCCAGTTTGGATTGGGCTGGGGTTGAGATTCTTGTTGGGGCTGCGGTGCGGACAGGCCCGGGGGCGATGTCGCGACCGCGTGATGTGTCGCCGAACCGTTGACCTTGGTCACCCGAGTGGTCGCCGGTCTCGATCCGTTGTCCAAATGCCCGTCGTCGAATTCTTCGGACCAGCTTTCATCAACCGCGCCCGGGTCGACCTGGAATGTCTCGTGAATTTCTTCCACCACGCCGGCGTTGATTCCGAAACACGCGAAGGGCGATTGCGGAGCCATGGGTTCTTCGAAACTCTCGGAGCTGCCGCCCTCGCCGGTCCGCGTGGGTTGTTTCGCCTTGCCTGAGCCCGTGTCTTTATTGGGGATCTGGGTGGGGTCTTCGTTGCTATCTTGAGTCATGTCGCCAATCGAATCTGCCATCGTATTGCGGCCAGCTACTCCCGAATTTCTGCTCGCCCCGGGGTCGACTCGGCCGGGGGGCATCCTCCTACATATCGGCGAAGACGTACGCAACCTCAAGTTTCATGAAGGATTTATCAGTCCGTTGTACGCTGGAACCGGTGAAATTCGGTTCGTACATCGGGCGAGACTTCTTCGAGCGCTCGTGTCTCGAGGTCGCGGCCGCAATGGTCGGGTTGATTCTCGTAAGACGCACAACGGACGGCCGGCTTCTCGCCGGACAAATCGTCGAGGTCGAGGCCTACCTGGGCAGGGGTCAGGACCCCGCCTCACATGCCCATCGCGGCGAAACAGCCCGAAACCGGAACATGTTCGGCCCCCCAGGCCATCTCTACGTCTATCGCTCCTACGGAATCCACGCCTGTGCGAATTTGGTCTGCGAACCAAAAGGAACGGCGGCCGCTGTCCTGCTTCGCGCGATCCAGCCGTTGGTGGGCATCGAGCAGATGCGACGAAATCGATCGCTGAAGGCAGACTCTTCCCTCAGGCTGATCGCTGCCGGCCCCGGTCGCCTCACGCAGGCATTCGAGATCCTGCCGGAGCACGATGGGCAATCGATCGCCCGAGGCCAACCCATCGCGCTGCGCCACCCGCCAAAACAACTCGAAGTACTGACTCTCGCCACTTGCCCCCGAATCGGCATCTCCAAAGCCATAAACCGGCCCTACCGCTTCTGTGCAGACGCCAGTCAATACCTGAGCAAGCCGATCCCTACTCGTCGATCAGGTGGATGACACCTTCCTCTTCGCCGAGAACCGGAGCAAAATCTGCCGGGGCGTCGTAATCGACTCCTTCTACTTCCCAACCATAGAGTCGCATGAACTCCTGCTTGAACAGTTCCAGACCCCGCGCCGTAAGCGCCGGAACTTCGCCCTCCTTGCCCGACTCCCAGAGATCGCGAAGTTTTCCTTGAAGCTCTGGATCGAGTTCGTTGTCGTCGAGACGCAGCCGACCCTCGGCGTCCAACTTCTCACGCCAGGGCTCTCCGTCCCCGTAGAGTGCTCGCGCAAAGTTGAGCCCTACTTCCAGGGGATCGTCATAGGTGCCTGTGCCGCTGTCGACCACACCGAGGTAGTCGACGATGTACTTGAGCATGGCCGGAATTGAGACCGAAGCTCCTGTCACGACCGCGGGGTTCATGCTGGTAAACGCAACACCGCCGAGACGTGCCGCGATCCGATCATTGAGGCAGCGGGTCGTCGAGTCGATGTGTTGCTTGGCCGCACCCAGTGCACCGTCCCAGTAGATGCGGCGCAAGGGTTCGAAGTCGGGACCGATATAGCTCAGCGCAGCAACCTTGAAACCCGGATTGGCGAGGTCTGCGTAGAGCAGGGCATTGGTCCATAGGTTCAGGTCGTCGCCGCCCATCACGCGCCGGGTGTGTTCAATTTCGATTTCACTGGCGGGTTCGAGTTGCATCGCCTTGTGCTCGCCACTTTTGTAGTCGAGGCCCAGCACGTCGTACGGCTCGCCGATGACCTTGAGCGCCGATCCCCAGGTCTCCCCCAGGTGACTGCGGCGCGGCGCTGCAACGCTGTACAGGAGCAGGTCGATTCGTTCGCCTCGCGCCCGCAGATCGTCGATCACCCGGTCTCGGGTCTGGTCGCTGAAGCCGTCGGCGAAGTAGGTTCGCTGCTCGGGATAAGCGCCGTGCAACGCCGAGGTGAGGTACCAGCCCGCCGAAGCGATCGCGACCTTGTCCTTGCGGAAGGCGGGTGGGGTTTCGAAACCCAGGCCGATGATCTTCGCAAAGCCCGCCTGTTTGAGAGCGATGGCCGTTGAACTTCCATAACCGAAAGTGGTGCTACCCAGGATCAGCGCCGTCTTGCCTTCGGCCGCTGCCAATGGCTTGGGGAATGCAGCCCGGGCGCGCGCTATCTGACGACCGGCGAGAACCCGGCAACCCTCGGGATGGGCGGTCAAGACCATGAGTCCCCGGGCGCGGGGAGTATTGAGTGTCAGAACCGTCATAAGCTCTCCCAGCGGAAACAGAGCGTTTGCCCGAAGGACCTTCAGGAAGTCCACTGAGTTGAGCTCAGGGGGCGAGAAGACTAACCGATTCCACGCTAAGGGGAAATTTGAGGACTCAACGGAGCACGTCCAGTCGCGTGGTGACCGCGAAATTTTCGGTTCAAATCCGCACGGATCGAAGATGTTTGCAGGGAGAAAACTCACGAGAACGTGTGTGTCGGTCGATGAAGCAGCGGTAGAAGTCCCGCAAAACTGACCTCCGAGCGAACCCAAACTTGCTGAGAGACGATTCCTCACATTTCGATCCGCTTTACCAACTCGCAGACCTGTTTGTCTGCGCTGGGGTTCTCCTCGCGACAATTTTGCTTCCGGGGATGCTCGATAAAGAATTGATGGACGGCAGTGCGAGCTTTCGGCTGATCGCCTTTGGATTCGGCTGCACACTCATCTGGCCGGTAGCCTTTCAACTCCTCGATCTCTACGCAAATCAGCGCAGCTCCGGGCTCCGGGATATTCAGCACCGGGTCCTCACCCTGAGTGCGGGCGTCGGCATTGCTCAGTTGGCGATGGTCGTCATTTTTGCGCCACCTATCTCTTTAGTATTTCCCATCGTCTGCACTGCGCTTCAGCTCGCCGCGCTGTGCATTGTTCGCGCGATCGTATTCCGCATCTCGCGCTGGATTCGAGAATCGAATCGCTACGATCGCAACGTGGTCATCGTAGGAACGGGTCCCCGGGCCGCCTACGTCCAGAGCGTGATCGAGCAGAATCCGGATTGGGGTCTGCACATCATCGGCTTCGTGGACAACGACACACCGCCCGACGGTTCATGCGTTGCGCCGAATCTGATTTTCAAGATCACCGACATGAAGGGCCTGATTGCCGATCAGGTGATCGATGAGGTGATCATCGCCTGCCCGAGGTCCATGCTCGCCAGCATCATCGAAGTGGTGGATTCGTGCGCGGCCGCGGGGGTACCCATCACCCTGCTATCAGACCTCTTCGGCGACTACCTGCCTCCGCCCCGGGCGGCGCAGTTCGGCAGTCTTACGGCCCTGAGCTTTGCACCGGTGCACCACAATGTGATCAAACTAGCGATCAAACGGGGAATCGACGTTGTCGGCGCGGCGCTGGGCTTGTTGATCTCGGGACCGGCAATCGCCATCGCGGCAGCGTTGATCAAATTGACGGGCCCGGGCCCCGTATTCTTTCGTCAGGTCCGCTGCGGGCTCAACGGTCGACACTTCGTAATGTACAAATTGCGGACGATGAGTGTCGACGCCGAAGCGAATCGCCATGCACTCAGCGAGTTGAACGAAATGGACGGACCGGTGTTCAAGATTTCCCGGGATCCGCGCATCACCAAGATCGGGCGCATTCTGAGGCGATACTCTCTCGACGAAGCGCCACAGTTTTTCAACGTATTGATCGGAGACATGAGCCTGGTCGGGCCTCGACCCCCTGTCCCGGTCGAGGTCGCGGAGTACGAGACCTTCGAGCGACGACGCCTTTCGATGCGTCCGGGCATCACCTGCCTGTGGCAGGTCTCGGGGCGAAACGCGATCGGATTTGATGGCTGGGTGCGACTCGACCTCGAGTACATCGATACTTGGTCGCTGACCAACGACCTGAGCATCATGCTCCGTACCTTGCCCGCCATCGCGTCCGGTAACGGCGCGAGCTAGCGCCAGCAGTCGGCCTCCAGTTTTTTCCCGGCGCTCTTCTGGTCACTTTCATCCATCACCGGCTCTAAGACCCCTAAGCGGTGAGAATTGCGCTCCCATGCGGTCGGCCCCAACCCGGAATCAACCGATTGAGAATCGGAATGACCGGGAAACAAATTATGAGTATTGGAAAACCGCAATCGAGAATCGCCGCACTGATCGCCTGCGCACTGTTGGGGACGCTTGGCCCGGGCTGTCGACAGGACTTCGAAGAGCATCTGCCCACGGTTTACGGCGGACATCTCGAAATCGATCTCGAAGCGGGGGACATCACCGTTCGCACCCACCGACTCGACGCCGTGCGTCTTGACGCTCATGCGTGGGGCATCAACGCCAGGGCGGTCCGGTTCGAGCTCGATTCTCAATCCGAACGCATCATTTTGCGCGGCGCCCAACGCGGCTGGCGCTCGGGTTTGCTCCAGACCCCGAGCATCGAAGTAATCGCCTGGGTTCCCGAGCACTACTCCCTCGACCTCCACACGGGGCGCGGCGACGTGCGCGTTGCCAACACCCGGGGAAACTTGACGATTGAAACTGACCGCGGCCAGATCCTCGCCAACCACATCGAGGGCTCGACGCGACTGATCGGACACCGCGGCGAAATCACCATCGACGACGTCTCCGGAACAATCCGCGTTCGAAACTCCCAAGGTGCAATTCGGGTGCGACGCGCCGCAGCTCGGGTCAACGCCATCTCCGATTCTGGAAACATCTCGGTCGCCTTCTCGGGCGCACCCACAGGCCATCTGGCGGCACCACGCGGCGCGGTATCGGTCGCGGTACCGGAAAGCGAGGCCGCGATGTTCGAGGCATTCGCGCATTCGAGCTATGTGGAGGTTCGGGAACGGGGAGCAGCGAAGAGCAACCAAAGCCTGGTATCGAGCGAGCCGAGCCTACTGGTGGAAGGACGGCGGGCGGGGATACGACTTGGAAGTGCAGATCAATTGTTGACGGTGCTGGATGCTGGGGTTGGGCGGTAGGCGGGGGGTGCGGGACTTTGCGGTTGCGAGGCTTTGGGGATAGGCCTCGGGGGCATCCTTCTTCCTGGCTTGGTTGCCCGTTGGGCGGTTAGGGAAAAGGGCGGTTTGGTAGGCGGGACGGGTTGGGCGTCGGCGAGAGCGCTGGGTGGGGGAGAGTTTTTAGCCAGGTATTGCCGAGAGGTTGATTAGGCCGCGTCTGCGCCAGCCTTTGCTGAGGAGCCAGCCCACCGCCTTGGCGACTCCTACATCTTCCTGGGTGGATGCCTTCACGCGCAAGCTCTCAGAGCTTGCGCGCCAACCGTCAAACTGGCTGCCCGAAGAGGCTTCGTCAATCTTCACCGGCGGCGGATGGCCGTTCCGCTGTTTGAAGTGCTTTCGAATATTGAGAAGCACGTAACGAAGCGCGTTGCGCACCTGTTGGGGCGACGTGAGAAGCTGAACGTGATAGCGGCCTGCAATCACCTTACCTGTGCGCTTGAAGACACGATTCACCGCCAATGCAAACCGAGCAGCAATCGACTTCATGCCCC
>JADFNE010000020.1 GCA_022563535.1 Myxococcales bacterium | reverse complement strand
CGCTGTCCGCGCACCGCCACACCCCGCACTAACCCTCCACCCCTCACCCACCCTTTCCCTCATTGCCCAAATGGCAACACATTCAGTACAGCAAGCCCCCACAAGCTTCACCCCCAACCCCCCGCAACACACCCCCGCCCTACCGATTCCCCCCAACCACAGTCTCGGGCCGATCGACATCCCGCTTCGCAACAAGCTCTCGAAACAACCCCGGTGCGATCATCATGCTGGTCGTGTAGGCGCCGCCCGGATGATCGATCAGCCAGACGTGAAGCATTTCAGGGCTGCGATGGGTTGGGGTACCCGCTTTGCAGTTGCCGTCCTCGTCGCCGAGGCCGACCGAGATCAAGCCTTCCAGCAGGCACATCGTGCGCTTCCAAATGTGGTAGTGCCAGACCGTGAGGTTGCCGCCAGGCTGGGGTCCACGTCCCAATGGCTTGTCTACGTAGAACATGAACCCCGAGAGGCGTTTGCCCTGGGGTGTTCCGTAGTACATCAAGAATTCGGGGCGATCGGGGTCCAGCACTCGATCGTCCAGGATGAACTTGCGGTTCTCGTAGTGTCGACGGTCCTCGAACATGAGTTCGTAGCCGTCGGCCAGGCCGGTCTTGAAGTCGTACCAGCCGTGTTCGAGCGCGGCCCGGTAACAATCTTCTACAAAGGCTTGGGCTTGCTTCTCTTGATCGGGGGTCGCCGGCGTTCCGGGTTCGAACGCGGTCAACTCCCAAAGCACCATCTGTGGTGACTCTTGAGGCTCTCGAGGAATCTCGGTTTCGGAGCGCCAGGTTTTTTCGAAGGGGACCACGCGACGGGCCCAACGTTTTTTGCCCACCACGCTCTCTTCTTCCGGAGCACAGCCCAGCGCTAGAACGATCACCCCAACCGAAGCAAACAAAACCCCGTGGGCAAAAAACGCGCGCTTACTCACCATCGCCCAGCTTCTCCTCCGGCTCCGCATGCTCTGCCCGTATCATCAGCAAGCTTTCCACGTGGCGTCGGGCTGGCGATAGCGCCAGCCCGACGTCACCCAGCGATTGGATGAACGCGTAGGCGCCCTTCTTCGGATCCCATTCGAGCAGGTAGTCATAGTGCTCCGCGAGTCCGGTCTCGTCGATCACGGGGATCTTCGAATCCTCGCGCAACAAGTCTACGAGTTGTGACATCGTCGAACCCGTGGCGCGAAGCTCGCCTTTGCCCAACTCGAGCAGGCCCCGGCGCGACGCGGAGGGCTGCAGCGGTGTACCCGCTGGATGCGGACCGAGGATCATGACCATGGCCTGTTTCCGCTGCGGTCTCGCCTCGAGTCCGAGTTGCGTGCGGATCAGGTCGCGCAGCATGCGGCGGGCGGTTTCCACGCTTCCGTCGCGGGGATGAACCACGGCGTCGAAATCGGACGACTCGACGGAATCGCCGAGAACGATGTCTCGAGGATGTACGCCATAGGCCACCGCCGACAATCGCGAGAGCGTGACGCCGACCAGATACAGGGTTCCGCTTTTGCGAAACTTCTTTACGAGGTTTTGCCGATTTTTGGCGGGCGCGAGCCACTTTCCGCCGGGCGGCTGAGGCGAAATGTGAGCGAATGCTGAAGCCGCGGGCACGTCGGGACTTGCCGCATCGCTGGTCGGCGTGGGTTCGGATTCTCCGCACGCAACGATTGTCATGACCAACATCGACACGAACAAAGAAGACAGCCCCACGCGATTCACCTGGCTGTCTCCACTGACACCGTGGGGTGGCCGAGGGCAATCCAGGCATCGAGCCCACTCGGATGCATCGGATCAACCCGGTTCCGAAAGGAAACAGCGGCTGCACTCAGCACTGCCGGACTCTTGAGCGCCATCCAGTGGGTACAGCTCCGGAGCCTCTGTCTTGCAGCGCTCGAACGCCACTGGGCAGCGCGTGTGGAAGCGGCAGCCCGGAGGTGGATTGGCCGGAGACGGGACGTCCCCCAGGACTGGCGGAGTGCCCGACCGACGATTGGGATCCACCGAAGGGATGGCCGCCAACAGCCCCCGGGTGTAGGGATGCTGCGGATCGTCGAAGATGCGTGCGGTGCTTCCGGATTCAACAATTTGCCCGAGATACATCACGGCGACATCGTCCGCGAGATACTTGACCACACCGAGATCGTGGGTGATGAACAAATAAGCGAGTCCGAGTTCGTCTTGAAGCCTGCGCAGCAGATTCAAGATCTGTGCCTGGATCGACACGTCCAGCGCCGACACCGCTTCGTCACAGATCAACAACCTGGGTTCCGGCGCGAGCGCCCGTGCGATTCCGATGCGTTGCCGCTGCCCCCCCGAAAACTCGTGCGGGTAGCGCCACATGTGATCGGGGTTGAGTTGCACGCGCTCGAGCAATGCCGCCACGCGATCGGTGCGGTCCTGTTTGCTAGAACCGATGTCAAAGGACTTCATGCCCTCCGCGATGATTTCGCGCACTCGCATACGAGGATCGAGGGACGCCATCGGATCCTGAAAGATGAACTGGACCTGGCGCCGATACGGATGCAGTTCTGCGCGGGAGAGCGAGAGGAGATCCACACCCTCGAACAAGACTTCGCCTGCCTGGGGCTTCTCGAGACACAGGATTGAACGACCGGCGGTGGTTTTTCCGCAGCCACTCTCTCCGACGAGAGCCAGGGTCTTGCCGGCCTTGACCTCGAGCGTCAGACCATCGACCGCTTTGATCCAGCCCACGGTTTTGCGAAACAGGCCCTTCTTGATCGGGTACCAGGTCCGCAGTCCGTTTACCTGCAGCAGTGTTTGGCCGTTTGCCTCAGACACCCTGGCGCTCCCTTGCCACGGCGTGACAGCAGGTGGATTGGGTCGAGGTCAGGGACAGTGACTGTGGAATTTCGCGCTCGCAGATATCGATCACCCGCGCACACCGATTGGCAAAGCGACAACCGTCTGGCCAATCCTCGGCCGGGGGAACGACGCCGGGAATCTCGGGCAGCGCCTGGCCCGGTTGCGACAGCGCGGGATTCGATTTGAGGAGACCCTGGGTATAGGGATGGCTGGGATGGCTGAGTATTTCGAGCCGAGTGCCCGCTTCGACGACCCGGCCGGCATACATCACGACAACACGATCTGCGAGTTCGTTCACTACTCCGAGATCATGAGTGATCAGCAGAATCGACATCTCGCTCTCCCGCTGCAACTCTCGGAGCAACTCCAAGATTTGTGCCTGGATCGTAACGTCGAGGGCCGTCGTCGGCTCATCCGCGATCAACAGCTTGGGCCGAGTCGACAGCGCCATCGCGATCATCACCCGCTGCTTGAGCCCGCCGGATAGCTGGTGGGGATAGACATCAAAGCGATCCGAAGCATCGGGGATGCCTACCCGCTCGAACAACTCGACCGTGCGATCGCGTGCCCGGGTCTTGCCCACGCGTTCGTGCAGTCGAATGGCTTCGACGACCTGAACCCCCACGGTGACCACAGGATTGAGGCTCGTCATCGGTTCCTGGAAGATCATCGCGATCTCGTGACCGCGCAGCTGTCGAATCTCGGGGATCGAAAGCTCTCTGATCTCGCGACCATTCATCAGGATCTGTCCGTGTCGAATCCGGCCGGGTTTGGGCACGAGGCGCATCACCGAAAGTGCCGTCATGGACTTGCCACAACCGGACTCTCCGACGAGCGCGAGCACTTCGCCCGGGTCGATCGAAAAACTCACCTCGTCGACCACGGGAATTTCGCGGTTCGGTCCCGGAAAGATCGTCGTGAGATTGTTGACTTCGAGCAGCGGACTCACGACGACTCCCTCAAGGTTCGCGGATCGAGGATGTCGCGGATCGCGTCGCCCACCATGTTTACGGCGAGCAGCAAGACAAACAGGGAAAGCCCCGCGGCGGTGATGTTCCACCAGACCACCGGGTCGCGAGAAAGTTCGCTTCGCGCCTGATCGATCATCTGCCCCCAGCTGCCGTCCACCCCGACCCCCAACCAGGCCAACACCGCTTCGGAAAGCACCAGTCCCGAAAAGGTCAACACAAAGGTGATGATGATGAGATGGGTCAAGTTGGGGAGGATGTGGCGTAATACGATCTGGACTTCCGACACCCCGAGCACTCGCGCCGCCTGGACGTAGTCCTGTTCGCGCAGCTTGAGGGTTTCACCCCGGACAAGGCGACAGAAGCCGACCCAACTCGTTACCGCGAGCGCGATACAAATGGAAAGGGTCGAGCGCCCCATGGCCATGATCAGCGCGATCAACAGGAGCAGTCCGGGCATCGAAGCCAGGGTCGACATGATGAAGAAGACAAAATCGTCGATCCGTCCGCCAAAGTAGCCAGCCGAGATTCCAAACAAGAGAGAAAGAGGAATGGCGATCAAGCTGGTGAGACCGCCGATCAAGAGCGCGACCCGTATCCCCTTGAGCGCCAGATAGACGACATCGCGGCCGATGATATCGGTTCCCATCAGATGCGATCCGGGATGCGCCAGGGGCTTCGCACCGTAGAACTCCACATCGGCCAGAGGGGCGGAGTAGCTGCGCTCGCGCGCGTCCAAGAAGATGCGATCAATCACACTCTTGGCCTCGTGGGCGGATACCACGTCTTCTCCGGTATCGGCGCCACCCACCCACAAGATCGAATCGAGAATCGCGACAGCGAGGTAGAAGCTGACGACCAAAATTGCAATCGGACGACGTCGCCACAGCGAAACCGCTGCCTCGGTCCAGATGCGACTGCTGCGAATTGCCGCGGCCGCGCCGACAAACCCCGCCAGCAGCAGCCCGGTTACGATATTTGAGACGACCCAGTCTTCCATCTCGCGGCCTTTACTCCAGTCTCACGCGGGGATCCACGAGGGAATAGCTCAGATCGGTCAATACCTGGGCGACGACGAACAATACCGATCCGACAAAGACCATGGTGCGCAACGTCGCGAAGTCGTTTCCCTGGATGGCTTCTACCGTGAGTGCGCCGAGACCTGGAATGCCGAAGAACGACTCGAGCACCAGTGATCCGGTGAACAAGAACGGAATCGCGATCACGATCTGGGTGAGAATGGGAATCATGGCGTTCCTGAGTACATGGCGCACCATGATGCGCGCCTCGCCACACCCTTTGGCTCGTGCGGTTCGCACGAAGTCACGGTGAACCTCTTCGAGAAACACCGTGCGATAGAAGCGAACATTCGATCCGATCGAAGACATCAGGCCGACCATGATTGGCAGGGCGAGAAACCGTACAACCACTTCTGGTGACGAATCGAATCCCGAGATCGGAAACCAACGCAGGAGTTTCGCGATCAAGAACTGAGCGCCCACTATGTAGAGCAAGATCGAAACGCTCATGCCGAACACGCAGAGAACGACGCCCATCCGATCGACATACGTCTCACGAAACACGGCGACAATGAGGGAGAGCATCACACTCACCACGAGCCCCATCGCGAACAGCGGAACCGTCAGCGCGAGACTCGGCCCCGCTCCCTTTACGATCTTTTCCATGATGGGCACATCGTCCGCGTCACTGCGGCCAAAGTCGAGGGTCAGCATGCTGCGGTAGTGAGAAAACAACATGTTGTCTTCGAACGACTCCCAGGGCCAAAGGGGACGGTCGTAGCCGTGGTTGACCTTCCACTGCTCGATCGCCTCGGGGGGCGCCTTTTCACCCAGGGCTCGCCGGGCAATGTCATCGGGGGTCGCCACCCAAAAGAACAGCACAAAGAGGAAGAACAGCACTCCGAACACGACCAACACCCCGTAGGCCAGACGACGAATCACATAGGCGAGCATTATTGTCTCTCCCGAATCATGCTCACGACACCTGGTGCCAGAATCGCCAGGACGATGAGCACCAGTAGATAGGCGGGCCACATGATCGGCTGGTTGTTTGCCCTGCGCCTTTGTGCGCGCAGCTTCGGATCGATGTTTTGATACTTGATCGTCGAGAATTCGAAGCCAGGCCGTTTGTACTGGGAGATCCATTCGTGGTAGAGCACATAGCTCTCAGAGTTGAGCAGCTCGATCCAGACTCGCTCTTCTTCGAGCAGATCGAGCATCTTCTGGATGATTTCCGCGCGCACCGTATCGTCTGAGCGCGCCGTCATCTCGTCAAACAGCGCGTCAAATTCTGGATTGCGATAATTCGCATGATTCGGGCCCTTGTTGTCCGCCATTCCCGAGATGAGCAGAAACAGGAAATTCTCGGGATCGGGATAGTCGGCAACCCATCCCCACTGAAAAATCTGATGCGCTTTATTGTCGATCTTTTCCTGAAACTTGTTGTACGTGGTGCTCACAACCTCGACATTCAAACCGATCTTGCGCCACGAATCGACCAGGTAGCGAATCGGGATCAACCCCGCGGCCGAGGTCGCGGAGGTATCGAACCGCAACTTGAGGGGTTGCTGGGTTTTGGGATCGATGCCCGAGGGATAGCCGGCTTCGATCAACAGTGAACGCGCCCTCGGAATATCAACCTCGCGATATGCGTTCTTGTAGTCGGGGTCGTAGCCGTAGAGTCCGGGGGGCAGAATCGACTGCGCGGGCTGACCGCGGCCATTGAGAAAAATTTCAATGTACTCTTCCGAATCGATGGCCAGGCTCATGGCCTGCCGGAGTTTCTTGCCCTGCTGGCCCGCCGCGCGACCCACCACAGCGTCTTCCTGATTGAAGCCGATATAGGAGATCGCCAAATCGACCACGCGATCGAGCTTGATGCCCTTCGCTGCCATCGCGGGAGAGAGCTTGTTGCCCTGAATCACCGTGTCGAAGCTCTCTTTGTTGATTCCCGATTTATCGTAGTAGCCTTGAAGAAATTTGTTGAAGCGCGGAACCGTTTCTTTTTCGCGACGAAACTCGATGCGATCGATGAAAGCCAGGGTCTGGCCCACCAAGCTCTCTCCCGCTGCTCCGCCATATACGGGATTTTCGGGATAGATCGTTCCCGGCGCCTTCCATTCCGGATGCTGCAGGCCATACCAGTTGGGATCGCGTTCGAGCACGATCCGGAACTGCTTGTCGTAGTGGGTCATGCGGTAGGGACCCGAACCGACGGGATGATCGGCAAAGCGCGGCCTCCCCTGCTCGCCGTCGTAGTACTCGACCGCCTCCCAGGGTACGGCCGTCGAAAACGGCATGGCGAACCAATACAGAATCTGCGGGTACGACTCGCTCAAAATCAGTTCGAAAGAAAAATCACCGCGAGCAATCAGTCCCTTGATCGGACCCGCGCGGCGGTACTGTTCGTGCACGGGCAGCGCCGCAAACGCCGGGTCCTCTCGCATCGACATGAGTTTCGCGGTGAATGCGCGAAAACCGTCGATCTTCGAGAACGTGTGCATGACTGGACTGTTGACCCTGGGATCAGCGATCCGCATCAGCTCGAAGAGATAGTCACCGGCCACCACGAGACGCGTCATCTTTTCGCCCCCACGTTCAGCCGCACTCAAGGCAAACGACGGATCGTCCTGGAAGCTGACGCCTTCGCGCAGCTCGAAGGTGTACGAAACCCGCCCATCTTCAAGGGAGACCGGTTCTGGAATGGCCACTGCCAGACCGGGGATCAACTCGTAGGGGCGCTTCAGATAGTGGTATTCGAGCAAGGTCTCGCAGATGGCTCCGATGATCTTGTGAGCACCCACCGTGTACGAAACCGCGGGATCGAGAGTCCGCGGCGCTTCTACGTATACGGTGTACAGGACCTTCAACTCATCGTCGGCGTCCGGATAGGGATTGTTCGAACAGCCCAGCCAGACCGCGCTCGCGACCAGCGAGACCAGAGTAAGGAAGGCTCTCACAGGACTCTGCTGCCACCCAACGTGAATCATTGGGGCTCATCGCCTCCCGGTACACGCAGGGCAAAGAGCTCGTCGTCGAGATCGGGGTCGAGGGCCGCGTGATCGAAACGCAGAGATGCACGGGCGTCTACGGCTGGAAAGTGTAGTCGGATATCGAAAGCAAATGCCGAACCGGAAACATCTCGATAGTCGCTGAAGCGGGCCTTCCAATCCACGTCGCCGTTCACTGCAAAGCGCACGAATTCGATCAATTGCCCTCGCGCGTCAAAGCCGAACTGCTCGCGGAGTCTTCCTTCTGCGTCGCGAAATGCAACACTCACTCCGCCACGGGGTTCGGCGTAGGCGCCGGCAAAGAACGCATCGGCACTCGGTCGCGGGGCACCCAGCAACAGGTCCACCACTTCCTGGGGCCGCATGTCGAATCGCGCAATGCGCCACAACAGATCGGGGGTGACGTCCCCACTCTCGAAGTCTCCTCGACGCGCGTCGAAACTCTGGTAGGTCACACCATCGGTCACTAGAATCGCAGCGATCTGGCCAAAGAGTCCCAGAACTTCCACGCGCAGATCCGAAGGCCGTCGCAATGCGAGGCGTTGCGGGCGGCGAAAGTTCAGATCCGGCGCGTCAAGGGACAGGCGCAACGCACCCGTCAATGACGAGCGTTCTGCCGCAGCCTTCTCGAGGCCTGCGATCAATGCAAGAGGTCGGGGATCGGCGGGATCGAGGGGTACTCGGGATGGCAGCGGTGTCCGGCACCCCATCGCGAAGATCGAAATCCCCATCGCGATCCACCCTAGCCACCCCGCCCACCCCACTCTGAAGTGGGGCTTCACAGTTCACCCAGCTCCCGCCGCAGATCATCGAGCTTTTCGAGTAGGTTGGGTTGTTCGTCTTCTCGGTGATCCATCTCCACCGCCTGGCGGTAGAACTCGTAGGCCCGCTGTTTCTCGTTGAGGATGCGATAGACATCGCCGAGGTGTTCGGAAACCACCGGATCTCCGCCGGTGAGTTCGGCGGCCAGGGTGAGGTGGTCTCTTGCACGCAGCAGGAACTCGGTGCCGAGTACCGGGCTGTCGGCACCGAGCAGGCTGCGACCACGCATGTAGTAGACCCAGCCGAGGCTGTCCGTAATGAAACCGTCGTTCGGTCGCTGGGCCAGTGCCCTCACGATCATTTCTTCGGCGCGGTCGAGGTTCTGGCCCCGCTCGGCCCAGGTATAACCCAGGTAGTTGAGCGCGTGGGCGTTGTCGGGGTTGATTTCGAGCACCTTGAGCATCGCTTCGAGCGCGCGATCGGTCTCGGCCGCCATTCCGAGGAACAGCCCGAGTTGGTAGAGCGCTTCTTCGTCGTCGGGATCTTCGGCAAGGATCGCGTTGAGAATGGCTTCGCCGGTCTCGAAGTCGTCGATTCGCAAGTAGAGACCCGCAGCGTGGAAATCAAGTGTCCGCGCTGGTGACATCTCGCGCAGGGCGTTGACCTCCGCAAGCGCCGCCGCGAAGTCTCTGGCGTCCTCGAGAATCGAAATGATCTGGGCCCGCGCTTCGATGTAGCTTCCACTGCCTTGGGGAATCAGCTCGAAGGCCGCTCGGGCGAGTTCCGGTTGCTCCATGTTGCGACGAACCTGGCCCAGGGAATAGGCAAGTTCGAAGTGGCCCGGAAAATCGATCAGGGCTTGATCGAGCAACAGCGCGGAGCGCTCGTGGCGACCCGCGGAGAACTCGAGGGACGCGAGCCGGCGCACCGCCTTCACGTCCTTGGGATAGTGCGTCACGATGCTTTCGTAGGTTTCGATCGCACCGTCGAGATCGTTCGCGGTCACCAACGCTTCGGCGAGACTGAGGAGGCTGCCATAATGCGTTGGGCGGCGTGCAAGCCCTTCTCGGTACACCGCAATTTCACCCAGGCGATCGCCACTCGATCGCTTGAGTCGCGCCAGACGGCTGTAGAGCACGAAGCGATCGGAATGCTGCTCGAGGGCTTCACGCAGGATGCGCTCGGCCTGCGCCGGCTTTCCCAGGCGCTCGTAGATGGTCGCCAAGGCCATGAAGCCACCGAGCATCTCCGGGCGATTGGCGACCAGGTACTCCGTGATCTGGAGCGCATCGTTCAAGCGTGCGTTTTCGAAGTACACCTGGTAGAGCAAGAGTGCGGCAGCGTCGCTGACGGGAGTTCCATCCTCCGACAGCAAGACCCGTGCGGCGCCCGAAACATCCTGAGTCAGCCGATACAACCCGCCGAGCAGGATGCGCGCGTCTTCGCGCTCGGGATCGAGTTCGACAGCACGCTCGGCGTGGACGATCGCACCTGCCAGGTTTTCGATATGGGCGTCGATCCGGCTCAGGCGCATTTCGAGATACGCCGAGTTGGGATCCTTGGCCACGGCCCGAATCAGGGCTCGCTTGGCCTCGAAATAGTTGCCGTCTCCCAGAGACATTTCCGCGAGCAGGACATCGTAGCCGACGTCCAGGTCTGGTCGGTTCGCTGTACTGGTCCGGGACGGTCCGGATTTCAGCGCCGAGAGCGTGGAACAACCCGAGAGGACGATGCTGAGCGCCAGCACGGCGGCGAGGCTCACAGGCGACCCCGACCTGCAAAATCTCAATGCGCCCCACCCTATGCTTGTCGATCGATCTGCCATTCGGGCTCCGCCTCATCCCGATATCGGCCAGCACGCGCGCTCATCTGAGTCGCGCGTCCAGTTCCGGCCCCCGCATCTAGACAATCACCTGCACAATCACCTGCATTGAAGCGAAGTACAATTTTGCACCTGTATGACAACGCCATGCGAAGTGCAACTATGCCCGCCAACTGCACCAATCGACAGCGCTAGTCAGTCAGGTCAACGACCCCACTGGCGACTATGCCGATAGATAGCCCTGATCCTGCAAGAAACCCAGCAGCTGGGCGACGCTTTCGTCGACCGATTGCGCCCCGGTTTTCATGACGAGTTCGGGCTTCTCTGGCGCTTCATAGGGAGCCGAGATTCCAGTGAAATTCGGGATCTCACCGGATCGGGCCTTCTTGTAGAGCCCCTTCACGTCACGCTTCTCGCAGGTTTCGACATCCGTGGAAACATGAACCTCGAGAAAATCGCCTTCGGCCATGATCTCTCGCACCTGGTCCCGGTCTTCGCGGTAGGGCGAAATGAACGCGGTCAGCACGATTACCCCGGCGTCGGTAAAGAGCTTGGAAACCTCGCCAATTCGGCGAATATTCTCGGTGCGATCTTCGGGCGAGAATCCGAGATTGCTGTTCAGACCCTGGCGAACGTTATCGCCGTCCAGGATGTAGGTGAGGCGCCCCTGCTTCCGCAACGCTGCCTCGGCCGCAACTGCGATCGTGGACTTCCCCGAGCCCGAAAGGCCCGTGAACCAGATCGTCACACCCTTTTGACCCAGCATTTCCTCGCGAGAGGTCCGACTGACCTGTCCATCGTGCCACGTGAGATTCTTCGATTTGACGCTCAACGCTCAGTTCCTTTCATCAGATGACGCCACTCGTCCATTTCCGCGTTCAGTGCGCTTTGCGACGCAACAGGTTCGTGCGCAGCGTGTCGTCGGGCGGCACCCCTCGCCTAGCTGGCTCGGGATTGGAGGGTGGGGCGAGTTCGTAAGGGCGCCGAGTCTAGCGGGAAATCTCTTGTTTTACCGCCCGAATGACACTCTCCGCGGCCTGTTCGACATCTTCCAGGCGGGTCCCGCGCCCGAGACCGAAACGGAGCGTCGCCCGGGCCAGGTCCGCATCTCTGCCGAGCGCCAGCAGCACGTGACTGGGCTCGCCAGTCGCCGAACTACAGGCAGAACCGTTCGAAAGTGCGAGATCGCTGAGCGCCAGCAGCAGGCGCTCGCCGTTGACCCCCGCAAAGGAGAGGTTCAGATTGCCCGGCAACCTGCGCGTAGGATGCCCGTTCAGAATCACCGATGGAATTGCGGCTTCGATGCGCTCGCGTAATAGCTCGCGCAGCTCAACCAGGCGCTTTCCCTCCTGGGCTTGTTCTTCCAGGCAGAGATCCAGAGCCCGAGCCAGCCCCACGATCAAGGGCACGGCCAGGGTCCCGGGCCGAATGCCCCGCTCCTGTCCCCCGCCAACATACAGCGGCCGAAGCCGGATGCCCGGGCGCCGTTCTCGAACGCAGAGAACCCCAATCCCCTTGGGCCCGTAAATTTTATGTGCAGAAAACGACAGCAAGTCGATTTCGCTGTCATCGAATCTGAGCGGAACCTTGCCAATCGCCTGAGCCGCGTCGCAGTGGAATAACACCCCGCGTTCGTGACAACAGCGCGCGATATCGGCGATCGGTTGCAGAACACCAATTTCGCTGTTGGCCGCGGCCACACTCACGAGCGCCGTTCGATCTTCGAGCGCGACTTCGACCGCTTCGGGGGTGACGAGACCGTCCGAATCCACCGGAAGTCGCACTTCGCGGTGGCCCTGGGCGGCCTGGAATCGACAAGCTTCGAGCACTGATGGGTGCTCGGTTTCGAGTGTCACAATCGTGTGTGGGACGGTCGACAGCGCACCCAACACACCCTGGATCGCGAGGTTGTTGCTCTCGGTCGCACCGCTGGTAAAGATGATCTCCTTTGGAGACGCTCCGAGCTGCGCGGCGATGCGCTCGCGCGCATCTTCAACCGCAGCATCGGCACGCCAACCAAAAGCGTGGGTGCTGCTCGATGCATTCCCGTAGTCTTCGCGGAAATAGGGGAGCATGGCTTCCAGCACGCGAGGGTCGAGTGGCGTGGTGGCCTGATGATCCAAATAGATAGGACGGCTACTCATCTGTCACTCGTGCTAGGGAGAGGGTTCAGGGTAGCACCCCTCACGAAGAGACATCAACAAACTTCACGAGGTCCCCAAAACAAACCCACTCCTTCGAATCAATTTCCCCCAACGTCTGTCTCTGTTTCCACATAATCGATCTCATCTCTGCGCGTGCCAAGCTGTCGCCCGGCGACCAGCCAACCCGGCACACCACCAATTCCCGCATCCCCACAACTTCGATACCCGCCCGACCCAGCACTCGCACCATCGGTTCGATCCGCTCGGGCGGTGCTGCCGTCTCGAACGGAGCCATCGCCCCGCCCTCGCGTCCCGCCAGTTTCGCCAATTCGCGGATCGACACCGAACTCATGTCAGCGCGAAAGCGCCAAAGACACCCCAGTCGTGTTCTGATCAAAACAAACCGGGGCACGGGAACGGCTCCGCCTTTCCCGACCCTGAGTCGCTGACCCGAGTCGATGGAATAACAACTCTCGAAGTACGCCTTGGCCATTTCGAGGTCGGCGGAGAGTTTCATACCCGCGCGCCCTACAGGTGTCCCGGCACGAACGGGCGCGTCAGGTTTTCAGCACCATCCTTTGTCACGAGGATATCGTCTTCGATGCGGATTCCTCCCCAGCAGGTCATGAGATCGAGAAGCTTCCAATCCAGCAGCTCGCTGTCCGGGCCGGCGCGCATGGGCTCGAGCAAGGACGGGATGAAATAGAGACCGGGCTCGATGGTGATGACTTGTCCCGTTTCGAGATCGCGGGTTGTGCGCAGATGGGGGCAGTCGTCCGGGGGCTCGCGGATAGACCCGCTGGGATCCGTTTGCTTCCCACCCACGTCGTGCACCTGAAGCCCTAGATGGTGGCCGAGGCCGTGTGGGAAGAAGGGAAAGACCAGGCCTCGCTCGCGCGCTTCGGCCTGCTCGATCCGGATGACGCCGACATCACAGAGCAGCTGCGCCACTCGCTCTTCGGCCATGCGATGCAGCGCAACGAAACTCAGACCGGGACGCACTTCGTCTACCAGGCCCTGCTGGAGGCTTTCCATCCCGTCGAGCAGCGCGCGGAACTCACTGCTCCCCGCCCCCTGACTGCCCGCGCAATAGGTTCGGGTGATATCGCTCGCGTAGCCATTGCAACGTGCGCCGGCATCGATGAGAAACGACTGGCCCGGAGCGGGGGCATGGGTGCGACGGTGTTGGTAGTGGAGTACGGCTGAAGCCTCATCCCACGCGATGATGTTGGGATAGGGAAGTTCCGGATCGAGTTGCCGAGTCGCCTCGAGGTAGCTGAGGTGAAGCCGATGTTCGGAGTGCGACTCAACAACTCCCTTGCGAACGACGGCATGCCCGAGGCTGGCGATGCGCTGCGCTTCGCGCAGGCAAGCAACCTCATAGGGAGTCTTGGTCCCGCGCTGCCAATCGAGGGCAGTCAACAGAGAGACCGGCTCGAAGCAATCTTGCGCAATGCCCAGCGCGCTCGCGGTTTCCGCGTCATCACCGACG
The DNA here is from genome assembly GCA_022563535.1 of Myxococcales bacterium. Classification (NCBI taxonomy): domain Bacteria; kingdom Pseudomonadati; phylum Myxococcota; class Myxococcia; order Myxococcales; species Myxococcales bacterium. The sequence continues at coordinate 55,769 of JADFNE010000020.1, read as the reverse complement.
AATGCACAGGTCCCCAGATCCTCTAGCCGTATGAAGGCGGCGACCGGGTCTTCGACCTCGTCGATCTCGAGGGATTGCTGCACCCAATCGTCGAGCTCGGGTAGCGGGGCGTGCCAGAAATCATGACCCGCCGCGCGCAGCAGCCGCACGGGCCGACCCGGTCGGTAGACCAGGAGATGATCCGGCCCTGGAACTGGCGCAAAGCGCAGGAAGTGGGGATGCGTGCGGAACGGGACCTCGAGATCATCGCCGTGGTAGGTCGCCAGACGCCCAGCGTGAAAGACGATGGTGTCGAAGCTCGCCCCCTGTTGGGCGGAGGCAACAAGCGCCGAAACAGTCGTGCGGTCGACCGCGCGCAGATGATCCCCGAACAAGCCTTGCCAGTTCACGGCCGCTCTCCCGCTTCCAGCGCGGTCAAGATCTTCTGCCAGATATCGCCGAACGCTCCGTTGCTCATCACCAGGACAACGTCTCCGGGTTCCATCTGCGCGGCTTGATCCATTGCGGCGGCATCGATGTCCGCGAAGATCTGGGTCGCGATTCCCTGGTCCTCGAGTGCGCTGGCCAACACCTCGGCCGAGAACAATTCGGTTGGCTCACCGGTATTGCTGTAAATGGGCTCGACGGGAAGTTCGCGCAGAACCACGCGATCGGCCCCGCCAAAAGCCTGGGCATACGCGTCCTGAAAAACCGCCCGGCGACTCGTGTTGGTTCGCGCTTCGAAGATGGCGATCAAGCGCTGACCTGGGAACTGGGCGCGCACGGCGCCGATCGACGCGCGCACCGCCGTGGGATGGTGAGCGAAGTCGTCGATCACCGTGACCCCCCGAACCTTGCCGCGGATCTCTTGACGCCGCTTGACGCCCCGAAAATTCGCGAGCGCGGGAATGGTTTCTGAAAGTGGAACGCCCTCGCGTTCGAGAACGGCCAGGGCCGCGATGCTGTTTGCGACGTTGAAGCCGCCGTAGAGCGGCATCAAGACCGAGTGCGACTCGCTCTTGTGCTGACCGCTCTTGTACTGGCGTAGGCGCAGGCGAAAGCGCGTGCCCTGCTCGCTGGGTTCGAGCTGGTCTGCGATCCAGTCGACACCGTCTGTATGCCAGACATCGTCGGGCGCCTCGCCCTCTTCCACCACCAGATACTTCACCACGCTGCAGCTGGCGCGGCCTGCAATTTCGCGCACGTGCTCACGACCCCAATCTGCCACGATGCAAGCCGTGTCGGGCATTGCGGCGACCAGATCGCGAAACGCCGACTTCACGTGATCGAGGTCGCGGTAGATATCGGCGTGGTCGAACTCGACCGAAGTCAAAATCAGACTCGCGGGATGGTAATGCAGGAACTTGGGCGTCTTGTCGAAGAAGGCGGTGTCGTATTCATCGCCTTCGACGACGAAGTGCTTGCCCGTACCCTCGCGGAAGCTCCCGTCAAAATCGAGACTGATGCCGCCCACCAGCAGCGATGGATCGCGCCCGGTCGCGAGCAGCAGATACGCGGTGATGCTCGTGGTGGTCGTTTTACCGTGGGTACCCGAGATTACGATGCGATGCTTGTCCGCCATCGCCAACTCGAACAGCGCGTCCGAAAACGAGCGATAGGGAATACCCGACGCAATGGCCGCCACGGCTTCCGGGTTGTCGGGGCGAACGGCATTGCCAATCACGATGAGATCGGGGGCGCGGCCCGAAGTAGAGGCTGCGGCCTCGAGGTGTGCCGGATCGAATCCCTCGCTTGGCGAGATCCCCCAATCGTCCAGCGCGAGACTCATGGGTGGGTACAGGGCTTTGTCCGAACCCGTGACGTCAATTCCCCGGCGTTTGAGCAAGCCGGCCAGGGAGCCCATGCCCGTGCCCCCGACGGCGATAAAATGCACGCGATTCAGTTCGCCGATCGGCGCCTTCTCGGGTGCCTTTTCCGGGGCTTCGACCGCGCCGCTCGGATCAGCCGGAGATGAAGGCATCTATGATGAAGTCGTGAATCTTGGGCCGAAGTTCGAAGCGACTTCGCTTCGCGACCAGATGCACGCGATTGGTGAGCATGACGACGATGGCTTCCCGTTCGAGATCGATCCAAAGAGAAGTTCCGGTAAACCCGAGGTGTCCGACGGAGTTGGGAGAAAAATAATTGCCGGAAGATGAAGCCCCCTGGGTCGGCGTGTCCCAACCCATTGCCCAGTCGGAGTCCTCGGGCAGATGCTGCCGAGTGCAGAATTCGCGCACCAGGGTTTTGGGGAATAGATCGCTGCGGCCGTGCCAGCCGTCGAGGAAGGCCCCGGCAAAGGTCATGACGTCGTCCGCGGTGGCGAACAACCCCGCGTGTCCCGCCACTCCTCCCATCGCCGACGCATTCGGATCGTGCACTTCGCCCCAGAGAATGCGGTCGCGCCATGAACAGTTTTCGGTGGCGGCAATGCGGCGGCGCAATTCTGCCGGGACCGCGTCTTGCGAACTCGTGCCGTCGACGGGCAGCGGCAAAAAGCGCGTGTCCTTCATCCCCAGTGGCCCGAAGATCTGCTCCGCGCAAAAAACGTCGAGGGGTTGTTGTGCCACGGCTTCGACGACTGCACCGAGGGTCATGAAGTCGAGATCCCCGTAGACCGCGGCTTCGCCGGGATCGTGCACGAGCCCCGAGCGAATCACCCGCTCGAGGATCCATTCGCGCCCTTCCGGTGTGCCGAGGATGCGATCAAAACTCTTGCGTTCTTTGCGGATCAACAGCTCGTGGAAGGCCCGCCAGGGCCTGAGCCCAGACGAGTGAGTGAGCAGGTGTCGCAGGGTGACGGCGTCTTTGTCGCGATCCGCAAACTCGGGCAACACCTTTGATACGGGATCGTGAAGATTGATCGCTCCCTCTTTCACGAGCAGCAGGATGGCCGAGGTCGTGGCCATCGGTTTGGTGAGAGAGGCCAGATCGAAGACCGTTTTCCGGGTCATCGGCAAACGCTCCGGTTGAAGCACCGCGTGACCGCGCACGCAAACGTGCTCGACGAGTTCGTTCTCGATCGGCATGCGAGCGAGCACGACGGCGCCCGGAATCTCTGCCTTCTCGATCGATTTTTCGATCGCCTTCGGGACGCGCGCCAACTTTCGGTTGATGATGCTTCGTTTCATCGTCGATCCATGGTCTTTCGAACCTTATCCAGCGCTATCCAGCAGTTTTGCGCGTTCGCCAATCTGCGACGAGATAACCACACGGGTCGTCCGCGCTGATTCCTAGCGTTTCGCCACCGCCAATTCCAACATTTCGATCTCGCCGCGGTCTCCGTCAATTGCGGCGCGCACACCCACAGCCCAGGCGAGGTTCTCATCGGCGTGGCCAAAGGGAAGTTCGCAAACGATCGGAACCCCCAGCGGCGTGAGGAGTTCTTCCAGCACGGCAGACGCCGTCGGCTGGGGCATGGACGAATTGGTGCAATCGGCGAAGGTGCCGATGCCGATCCCGACGACATCATCGAACTTGCCCGCGGATTGCAACTGCGAGAGCATTCGGTCGATGCTGTAGGGCGGCTCATGGGTCTCTTCGAGCAACAGGATCGAATCCCGGGTCTCGATTTCCCAGGGTGTGCCCAGGCTCCCCACCACCAATTTGAGCGATCCACCGGTGAGTCGACCCTCTCCCCAGCCGCGCACCATGGGCTTGCCCGAAATCCGCGGAGGCGGCCCGATGCCGAGCAGCGATGTCGTGATCGCTCGCCTGCTTGCTGCCGTGAGATCGTCGGGGCGGTCGAACATGGGCCCGTGAAAGCCCATCAGCCCCGCCTGGCGCAGTTGCCAGAGCAGCAGTGTCGTGATGTCGCTGTACCCCATCAAAGGTTTGGCGGCACTGCGCACGGCTTTGGGGTCGAGCCGTGAGATGATGCGATGGCAGCCATAACCGCCCCGGGCGCAGTAGATCGCGTCGATGTCGGGATCTGCAACCAGCTGCATGAATTCTGCTGCACGACGTTCGTCGGAACCCGCGAGATAACCCGCACTGCGGGTCAGATCGTCGGCCTGGACAACCTCGAAGCCGAGTTTACCCAGCATCGCGACGCCAGCTGCGAGACGCGCAGGCTCGATGGGCCCGGCGGGCGCGGCGATTCCGATCGTCGCGCCTTGCTTCAGCGCGCGCGGCTTGCGAAGCGCGGGCACCTAGAGAGGATCGTCCGCGTAGCTGCGGTCGGTGGGGAAACTTCCGCCGGAGTCAAAGCTTCCCGAACCTGGGCCTGCATAGGACTGTTCGTGTTCGGGCCAGTCCTTGAACAACGCATAGCGGCCGATGAATTCGAGCTTCACGGTTCCGGTCGGCCCATTGCGCTGCTTGCGAATCAACAACTCTGCCAGACCGGGGTGTTCGGTCTCGGGGTTGTAGACGACGTCGCGATAGATGAAGCCAATGATGTCTGCATCTTGTTCGATCGCCCCGGATTCGCGAAGGTCGGCGAGGATGGGTCGCTTGTCGTCTTTGCGGCCCTCGGGACCGCGGTTCAACTGCGACAGCGCGATCACCGGAATATTCAGTTCCTTGGCCAGGCCCTTGAGACCGCGGCTGATCTCGGAAATTTCTTGCTCGCGGCTCGCGACGCGGTGGTCGGCCCGGGCCAATTGCAGATAGTCGACGATCACCAGATCCAATCCGCGTTGGGAATGCATGCGACGGCATTTGGCGCGAATCTCGAGCACCGTGGGCGCCGGCGTATCGTCGATCCAGATGTTTGCGGCCGACAGCAATTCGGCGGCCCGCACGAGTTGGCCATGACTTTCCTGCGTGATGAATCCGTTGCGGAACTTGGCCGCATCGACCTGCGCTTCGCTCGCCAACAAGCGCATGACGAGGGACTGGGTCGTCATCTCGAGGGAAAAAACCGCAACCTTTTTTGTGCTGCCGACCGCCACGTTGCGGGCGAAGTTGAGCGCCAGGGCGGTCTTTCCCATCGAGGGCCGGGCGGCGATGATGATCAGATCCCCCGGCTGCAGTCCCCCGGTCATTTCGTCGAGTTCTTTGAAGTGGGTGCGCAACCCGGTGAGGTCGCCGCCCCGGGACATCAACATCTCGATGTGATCGATCGCGCTGTGGACTTCGACCTTGAGCGGACTCAGGGTGGACTTGGCCTGTTCCTGGCTCAGGCCGAAGATCCTCGACTCGGCCTCGTCGAGCAGTTGGTCTGAAGACTGAATCTCGTCATATCCGAGATTCACGATCTCGGACGCGACGCTGATCAAGCTTCGCTTCACACTCTTTTCGCGCACGATGCGGGCGTAGTGAACGATGTTGGCTGCAGTAGCCTCGTAGTCGGCGATCTCCGCCAACATCACCACGCCTCCCACCGACTCGAGCAGATCATTTGATTTCAGATAGTCGGCCAGCGTCACCAGATCGACAGGTTGGTTTCTGTCCTTCAGGGTCAACATCGCCCCGTAGAGCGCGCGATGGGCGGGGTGATAGAAGGAGTCGGTCGAGACTTCCGTCACGATCGAGTGAATGGCGTTGTTGTCCAGCAAGATGGCCGAGAGAACGGCCTTCTCCGCGTCGAGGTCACTCGGGGGAACGCGACGTCGAGGATCCACGGGTGCGGCAACTTGTGCCGGTGTTCTCTGATCCCACGGTCCCTGCCCGTCGTTGCTCAACTTGGCGTCCTCAATTTGACTGGTCTCGATTTCGAACGCGCGTCTGCACAGCGACTCGAGGGCAGAGTAAGGTGGTCACGAATCGGCAGCCCGATGCAATGAAACGACGCCGGATGTGACCACCGCAGTATAACGGGATCGAATCGGGGACGGGGCGGGAATCTCAACGTGTCCGGAGAAATGCATCCGCCGCGATGGAAGCGCCCCAAAGAGAAGCCAAGAGAGGCCAAACGAGAAGCTGGACGTGAAGGCACCGGGTGCCTGCGAACGTCTACTCTTCGAGGCTCACGATCAGCTTCACAGTCGTATCAATATCCGAATGGAGTTTGATTCCGATCGTGTGCTCGCCAACTTCTTTGATCGACTCGGGCAACACGATCTTGCGGCGATCGATCTTCATGCCCTTCTCCGCGATCAACTCGGCGATGTTCTGCGTGGTGACCGACCCGAAGAGCTTGCCGTCTTCGCCAGCGCGCCGCTTGACCTCGATCACCATGCTCTTCAACTTGTGCGAGGTTGCGCGCAAGTCTTTCAGGTCCTTGGCGAGCTTTTCGGAGATTACGCGCTTGTTGTGTTCCAACGCCTTGACGTTTGCGTGGGTGGCAAGAATCGCCATCCCGCCGGGAACCAGGTAGTTGCGGGCGAAGCCGGGTTTCACGCTGACGAGGTCGCCGGCGCTGCCGAGCTTGGCCACGTTCTCGCGCAGAATCACATCGATCGCACTCATGTTGTCCCTCGCTACATATGCCCTGCCGCGATGGGCAGGAGGGCAATTTGACGCGCGCGTTTGATCGCAGTCGCCAGCTTGCGCTGGTGTTTCGCGCAGGTCCCGGAGATCCGGCGCGGCGTCACCTTGCCCGTCTCGGAAATGAAAAGCCTGAGCGTCTTCGGGTCCTTGTAACTGAGGACCAGCTTCTTGTCCGCGCAGTAGCGGCAAACCTTGCGCCGCTGGAACATGCCCTTCTTGGCCTTGCGTGCCTTCTTGCGCGCTCGCGCACGGAGCTTGGCCTTTACGCTCCAGCTGCCCCGGCTCGGACGATCGCTAGAGGGTCGGGGGCTTCGTTCAACGCGATCGTCGCGTTCACCCTGGTCCGTCTCGGTGCGGCCGACTTCTTCGCTCATGAGGTCTCCTCCTCGCTCGAGTCGCCAGCCTCATCGGCGTCACTCGCTTTTTTGCTCGACTCGGCAGCGTCTTTGGCGTCGGATTTGGCGTCGGATTTGGCAGCTTCAGCACCCTCAGTCTCGGCGGCGGCCGGCTCTTCCGAATCACCGTCCGCTGGAGCGGCCTCTTCGGCGGCGGCCGCGGCTTCGCGCGCTGCAGCCGCTGCTTCCTCGGCGGCCACGCGTTCGATTTCTGCCCTTGCCTTGGCCTCTTCTTCCTCGCGCACTGCGCGCTCCTCTGCCTTGCGCACCTGCTCGGCTTCGGCTTCGGCAGCTACAACCTTGCGCGCTTCGACGTCGGTGACATCGGGGTCCGTCTGAATGGTCATGAAACGCAGCACCGACTCGTTGAGTCGAAGCACGCGCTCGAAGGCCGGAATGACCTGGCCGTCGTCCAAAAACGAGAGAACGTAATAGTGGCCCTTGTGAAACTTGCGAATCTCGTAGGCGAGCTTTCGCTTGCCCAGGTCTTCGCACAAGAGCCGAACGGAATCGTGCTCAGTGAAGGCCCGGCCGACCCGCTCGAAGATCGCAGCAGTGCCGTCCGCGGAAATTTCCGGCTGGACGATGATAGTCGTTTCGTATTCCCGCAATGAGGCGCCTCCTGGACGGGCACTCGAGGTGCCCGAGCCCCCATCCGACGGTCGCTTCGACGGGCTCGAACGCGACCAATGTGGGGACTGAGGAATATGGATAAGACCCGTGCGGACATGGCGCCCGCCTTCGGGGCGACAATGGATACCATAGACCCGCGCTGGGGCAAGGGATTTACGCCGGATCGAGCAACTGGTGGACCCGCGGGTCGCCGCCCAGCTCTGGGTGGAATGTGCAGACGATCAGATTATCCCGGCGGACCAGCACCGGAGCCCCCTCGACCCGGACCAATACTTCGACATCGGAGGAAAGCTCCGCCAGGCGCGGCGCGCGGATGAACACGCAGCGAAGCCCCGAAAAGGCCCTCGCAGCCTCGGGAGCTCCCTGCTCTGGGGTATCGGCCACGGCCGCAAAGGAATCGACCTGGGTTCCGTAGGCGTTGCGATGCGCCACGAGATCGATCAGGCCCAGGGTTCTGACCGGATGGTTCTGGGAGGCTTTGGCGAGCAGAATTGCCCCGGCGCAGGTTCCGAGAATGGGTCGACCGGATTCGGCAAAGGAGAGCAGCGGCCCGTAGAGCCCGAGGCGATCCAACCCCTTGGCGATGGTCGTGCTTTCTCCCCCGGGCAGCACCAATGCGTCGATCTCGGCGAGGTGCTTTTCTCGCAAAACCGGCTGGGTGCTCGCGCCCAGGCGCTCGAGCGCCTGGGCGTGTGCATCGACGTCTCCCTGGATGGCCAAGATTCCGACGTTCACGTGGTTCTTCTCCCGAGCTTCAAAACCTGATCTTCGAAACCTGATCTTCGAAACAATGATCCGGCGCTACCAGCCGCGGTTTGCCATCCGCTGGCTCTCGTCGAGGGTCTCCATTTCAATCCCCTCCATGGCGTCGCCCAGCCCTCGGCAGGACTCGAGCACCTCGGCCGGATCCTCCCAGTGGGTGCAGGCGCGCACGATGGCCCGGGCGCGCGCCTCCGGATCGGCGCTCTTGAAGATCCCCGATCCGACGAACACGGCTTCGGCCCCGAGCATGCGGCACAACGCCGCATCGGGCGGTGTCGCCACCCCACCCGCGGCAAAGTTGGGCACCGGCAAGCGACCATTTTCGTGGACGTAACACACGAGGTCGTAGGGCGCGCCCAGATCCTTTGCCTGCGCCATCAATTCTTCCGGCCGCAGTGCGCCGAGTGCGCGAATGTCACCAATCACGGTGCGCAGGTGCCGCACCGCTTCGACGATGTTTCCGCTGCCGGCCTCGCCCTTGGTGCGAATCATCGCCGCGCCCTCGCCGATCCTGCGCAACGCCTCCCCGAGATTGCGTGCACCGCAGACGAACGGGACCTTGTACGCGTGCTTGTCGACATGGTGAGCCTCATCGGCCGGGGTCAATACTTCGCTCTCATCGATGAAATCGATTCCCATGGCTTCGAGAACCCGAGCTTCCATCATGTGCCCGATTCGCACCTTGGCCATCACGGGGATCGAGACACATTTTTGGATCTCTTCGATCATCTCGACCTGGCTCATGCGCGCAACACCACCATCGCGGCGAATGTCCGACGGCACGCGTTCGAGCGCCATCACCGCACACGCGCCTGCGCTTTCGGCGAGCTTGGCTTGTTCGGCGTTGGTGACGTCCATGATCACGCCGCCCTTCATCATTTCCGCCAACCCGACCTTGAGTTCGAAGGCCTCGGCGGTCGTTCGCCCAGCGCCATTGGTTCTGCTCTTCGTCTCGTCTGCCTTGCTCGCCATGCTGTCACTCCTCCTTGCGGCACGTTTGCCGCTTTGGTCTTGTCCGCCCGACGGTGTCCACTTCAGTGGAGGGCGAGCGGACGATCGATTTTTACAAGTGGGCGCCTGCTGTCAGGGGCTCCGGCGTCCGGGTCGTGCTCGCGCTGTTGACCACCTTCGCCAGGGCTTCGATGCCGCGACGGATCTCGCTGACCTCGGCCTGGGCAATGGTCAGCCGCATGCCGCGGGATGGACCGCGGTCGGGAAGAAAATGCGATCCCGGGGCGAACAACACCCCCGCGCGAGCGGCGTCTGCCATCAGATCGCGGGTATCCACCTCGAACGGCAACTCGACCCAGACCTGATAGCCACCCTCGGGTTCGGTCACCTGGGTTCCTTCGGGCATCAATTCTGACAGGGCCTCGAGCATGCAGTCGAGTCGACTCCGCAAGATCGGTTTCAGCCGTTCCAAATGCCGGTCGTAGTGCCCCGCCCGTATGAACTCTTCCATCGCGGCCTGCAGCGGAAGCGAGTCCGCTAGATCTGATGCGTGTTTGAGGGCGACCAGCCCTTCGACCGCTCGTCCTCGGGCCGCCAGCGCACCGGTGCGAACACCCGGGAACAGGGACTTTGAGAAGGAACTGAGATGGACCACGCTGCCCACCTCGTCCAGCGCCGCGAGGGGAAGAACCTGCTGTCCACGCAAGCGCAGATCCATTTCGAAGGCGTCTTCAATGATCGGTTTGCCGTGTCGCGCCGCCACCCGGAGCAATGCCCGGCGATGCGCTACGCCCGTGGTCGTTCCCATCGGGTTGTGAAAAGTTGGAATCGTGTAGAAAGCCTTGACCTCGGGACGCGCCAACAGTCGATCGAGCGCATCGAGGTCGGGTCCGTCCGAATTCATCGGCACTTCCGCCGCGCGCACTCCAAAACTCACCAGGGTGCCGAGCACGTTGTGGTAAGTCGGGGATTCGACCGCAACCGTGTCCCCTTGAGACGCGAACAACCGAATCGCGAGAGCGATCCCCTGGCTCGCACCATGACACAGTACGATCTCGCTTGCGGCGACGGGAACATCCGCTTTGCGCAGTCTCTCCGCGATCGCATCGCGCAGGCCCAGATGACCCTGGGTGTCGCCGTACAAAAACAGTTCCGCCCCACCCCCGTCCAACACATGTTCGAGACAGCGCCGAAATTCTTTGACCGGATAGAGAGAGGCTTCGGGCACCAGCGAGTTCAGCGATACCGCGTTGTCGACCGCAGGGTATCGGGGGCGCCCCGCGTCGAAGTGCAGCAGTTGTTCGACCTGTGCGCTCAACGCCACCGCGACCTGTTCGGCTTCGGCGCGTTCCCGGCGCACAAAGGTTCCGCGACCTACGGTGGATTCGACCAGTCCGTGGGCGGCGAGGGCTTCGTACGCCATCGAAACTGTGTCCCGGTTGACCCTGAGATCCTTCGCGAGTGCGCGAATTGCCGGCAGTCGCGTTCCCGCAGCAACCTCGCCAGATTCGATTTGAAGCCTCAGCTGGCTCGCGATCTGTTGGTATACCGGAAGGTCCGATTGACCGGAATGATCGAGGTCGGGAAGACGCATCGCGCCAGCTTAAGATCCGGTCAATACTCAGTCAATGCCCAGACAATCCCAATATCTTCCAGCCAAATCACCATAACACGAGCTAGAGGCAGTCCTGAACCCAGACAATCTGGCGAAACAGCTATTCGTCTGGACCTTTGGCAGCCATTGGAACAGGGAGATGATCCCCCACCCCAGCACCAGCACCGTGGCCCAATTCGTCTGCTTCGCTGACTCGAGCCTGGACGGCACTCACGATCCGCGCCACGACGATGGCGGCCAGACCGACGAAGCCGGAAAACAGCGCACCCATCTTGGCTTGCCCCTGCAACGCGGGATCGTTAAATGCGGCGGTCGCGACAAAAAGCGCGACCGTCAAGCCGAGCGCAGCGATGAACCCGGCCATGACCAGGTCGCCGACCCCCATACCCGCCGGAAGCGGAAACCCGAGTCGTCGGGCCAGCAAGCCCATGAACGTGACCCCGGCGGTCTTGCCGATCACCAACGCGCCGAGGATCAGCCAGGTCATGGGGCCAATCGAAGCCAACACCACGCCCGCGTTGCAGAACGCAAAGAAGAAGAGCCCAAAGTCCACCGTCGACTTCCGTTGATGCTCGAACAGGTGCAGCGGAGAGTGTTCCGTATGGCTTTCCGCTGCCGCTTGCTCACCCATTTGGTCGACTTCGTCTTCGTCCACGTACAATCCGGTATCCCGAGAGGGAGCCGGCAAGAATGGAACGACCACCGCGAGCGCAAGCGCCGGATGCAGGTGGGCCAGCATCAGACCACACCAGGAGATTGGGCCCGCAGTCAGGATGTAGACCGGCCACTGCTGAACTCCCATGCGCCGCAAGCCGTATGTGACGCCCATCCCGAGCAATACGAGACCGAGATAGGCGTGGGCGGCGGGTGTGCTGGGATCGCCGTAGAAGATGGCGATGATCCCCAGCCCGACCGCATCGTCGGCGACAGCGAGCAGCAACAGGAAGGCCACCGCTGGATGCCCTTTGCCAAAGACCATCCGCGCAACCAACCAGGCCAGGGCGATATCGGTTGCGGTCGGCACGCCCCAACCCCGAGCCAGCGCATTGAAGTCCACTTCGGCGGGGTCGTAGATCCCCAGCTCGAAACAAGCAATCAGGCCGAGGATGAACACGAGAATCGGGCCAACGATACCGCCCACGGTGGCCATCAGCGGGTTGATCGCCTTGCGCGGCGGATTCAGGCTACCCCCGGGCAGGCAAGACTCGGTGATCTCTTTGGCCGCGATGCCAAAGAACAGCACCATGAAAATATCGTTGACCAGAAAGTGAAGCGTGAGTTCGTGTCCAAAGACGGCGAGATCCCCAAACGGCTTCCAATGCACCGCGTGTTCGTACCAACCGTGAGCGAAGTTGGCAGCGAAGAGCGCCGCCACCACGCCCACCAAGAGTGGTATGGAAAATTCCTGAAGCAGGTTGACGACGCTGCGCTTCTCTTGACTCACGGACGCATCCTCCCGCTGCCAGCGACTCGATCGGAATCGAATCGCTGACAACTCGTGGGAATGCCTCGACCTGATGACCGAGCATTCTCAACGCCCACTTCGACTATTCTCGTAATCGTCTTGATCTATTCGAATTGGCCGCGGGTGGCGGCAGGAGACGGCAACCGCCGCGCAACCGCGCGATCAATCTCCCGGCGACGGCTCAGCATTGAAGTCGCTCATCGCGGCTTCGATGCCATCGGCAATGGACGCTTCAAGCGCTTGAACCGCCGCGTCTATTCTCGCAACCAACTTATTTTCTTCGTCGGCGGAAAATTCTTCGAGGACATAGTCGATCGTGGAACTCGACTCGGGTGGACGCCCGATCCCGAAGCGCAGGCGCGCAAAGCCATCGCTCCCGAGCGCGTCGATCACATCCGCTGCCCCGCGATGCCCCCCGGCTCCTCCCTGCCCTCGCAGGCGCAAGCGCCCGAAGGGTAGATCGAGATCGTCGTAGACCAGGATCAGGTCCCGGGTCAGTTCCACGCTGGGCATGGCGGCGAGTGCGGCCGCAACCGCGCTACCCGAGCGATTCATGAAGGTCTCTGGCTTGAGCAGGCCCACTTCACAGCCCGCGATCAGACCCCGGCCGAAGTGCCCCGCGAAAGCGGGGGTATGGATCTCGATCCGGTGGCGGGACGCCAACGCGTCGAGCACCCGAAAACCCACATTGTGGCGGGTTCTCGCGTGGTTCGGCCCCGGATTGCCAAGTCCAACCAGCAGCCTCAAGCGACGACCTCACACGGGGAGTTCGCTATTTGTCCGAATCTTTTGCGTCTGCGGCTTTGTCATCGTCAGCGGCCGCATCGTCCTTGGCGGCCTCGCCCTCAGCAACATCGCCCTCGACTGCTTCGCCCTCAGCCACGACTTCCGGGACCTCCTCGACCTTGGGCACTGCAACGTGCGCAACGGCAAGACCCGGATCGGCGCTCGTTTCTACACCGTCGGGAAGGGTCAGATCGCTAACGTGAAGTGTGTCGCCAACTTCCAGCGCACTGACGTCGATATCGATCGAGTCGGGAATGGCCGTGGGGAGACAAGCGAGATCGATTTCGCGCATCGAGTGTTCGAGAATTCCGCCGAGACTTACGCCCACCGCGCTACCGGTCAGGTGAATCGGAACCGAAACGTGGATTTTCTCCGACCTGTCGATTTCGAAGAAATCAGCATGCACCAGGGTGCCGGCGACCGGGTGTCGTTGGAGTTCTTTGACCAACACGATCTTGCCCTTGACCTCGCTCGCACCCTGAAGGTCGATCAGGGTATTGAGCCCCGCGTGGCTCGACTTCAGCAGGTTCTCGAGTTCGCTCGCCTCGAGGGTGAGTGAGATCGACGCCCGGTTGTGTCCATAGACCACTGCCGGGACCCGACCCTGGGTGCGCAAGCGGCGCGCAAAGCCCTTGCCCGTATCGCTTCTAAGTTCGACTGCGAGTGTTGGATCGGCCACGGTGTTCTCCTAAATCGTTTGGAATTGAGCCACGTTGTCTTTTCCATGGCCCGAGAATGTCGCTCGACGCTCAGTCGAAAAGCGAACTCACACTTTCTTCGTTGTTGATGCGGCGAATGGCTTCGCCCATATGCTCGGCCACAGAGACCACGTGAATCTTGCCGCATTCTCGCGCCTCGGTTCGGAGCGGAATCGAATCGGTCACGATCAGCTCCGACAACGGGGATTCGATCAATCGCTTGATCGCGGGTCCCGAAAGCACCGGATGCGCGACTGCGGCATAAACGGATTCGGCACCGGCTTTGATCAAACTGCGCGCCGCCTCGGCCAGGGTGCCGGCCGTGTCGACCATGTCGTCGACGATCACGCAGGTCGCACCTTTTACGTCGCCGATGATGTGCATCACTTCGGAGACATTGGCTCTCTCGCGGCGCTTGTCGACAATGACCAGGCTGGCGTCGAGCCGCTTGGCGTAGGCACGCGCCCGCTCCACGCCGCCGGCATCCGGAGAGATGATCGTCACAGGCCCGGGCACGCGCTTTTTCATTGCTTTCAGCAACACACCGGTGGCATAGAGATTGTCGACCGGAATATTGAAGAAGCCCTGAATCTGACCCGCGTGCAGGTCCAGGCACAGCACGCGATCGGCCCCGGCGGTCGTCAGCAGGTCTGCGACCAACTTTGCCGTGATGGGAACGCGGGGTTTGACCTTGCGATCCTGGCGCGCGTAGCCGTAGTAGGGGACAACCGCCGTCACTCTGCGCGCAGACGAACGCTTGAGCGCATCCAGCATGATGAGCAGTTCCATGATGTGGACGTTGGCGGGGGCACACAACGACTGAAGCACGAAGCAGTCCATACCGCGCACGTTCTCGGTGATCTCGACGCTGCACTCGCCGTCACTGAACGTGCCGACCTCGGCCTGACCGAGACTCATCCCGAGATAGTCTGCGATGTTTCGCGACAGGGCGAGGTTTGAATTTCCGCTGAACAACTTCATAAGTTTTCTCTATTCGCGTTGTCTGCTCTAACTGCTTGTCTTGCTTATCTTGCAAAAAACGATTGGTTGGGGCGGCAGGACTCGAACCTGCAGATGGCGGCTCCAAAGGCCGCTGCCTTACCATTTGGCGACGCCCCAAGATCGAACCCATGTCTGGGATTCGAACGGTTTCAGTTTCCGTCTTCTTATGCGTCTCCAGGTACGCGCTTCTACACGCTTCTTCGCGCTACGCTTTCGATTTCCCCCAGCGTCCGCGTGACGCATGCCCAAATGGGCGCCTCAAAATCCGCCCGCTCGAGCGCCGAAAGGGCCAGAGCCTCGTCGGCGAAGACGCCATAAACCGTGGCGCCACTCCCGCTCATTCCTGTCCAGCGTGCCCCGAGATTCCGAAGTCGCTCTTTGAGCACTCCGATGGCCGGACAGAGACTGGTGGCCGCAGCTTCGAGATCGTTTTCGAGCAGTCCCGAATCGAATGCCTTCGAAAGCGTTTCTGCGGCCCGGAGGCCCCCACTGAGTCCCTCGAGCGCCCGCATCGTATAGCGGGTCCGGTCGAGCGTCAACGCGGCCGACCCGCGATCGAATTGCTCGAAAACCTCAGCGGTTGCGAGGGATACGCCGGGATTGACCAGCAACAGCCACTGCTCTGGTAGCCCGGGGAGAGGAGAGATTTCCGCGCCGATCCCGCTCACCAGGCTGGGCTCGGGCATGAGAAAGAAGGGAACGTCCGCCCCGAGTTCGGCCGCGAGCTCGGACAGGGCGCGGCGGTTCAATGCCTCGGGATGCAACGCATGGAGCATCCGCAAAATCGTACCGGCATCGCTCGACCCGCCGCCGAGCCCGGCCCCGATCGGAATCGACTTCTCGAGCCGGATCGACAAGCTCCCCGACCATCTCGCAGCCGCGAAAAAAGCCCGAGCGGCTCGCACCGCGAGATTCTCCGAAACCTCGGGAAACGACGAACTGGCCGGAAGCTCGGGGGTGCCAAGCATCTCGAAAGCAATATCGAGGTCCGGGGCGGAAGCCGCCGGCGCAATCGCCCCGAGCTCCAGGCTGAGACGATCCGCGAGTTCCAGGGGAACGAAGAGACTCTCGAGCAGGTGGTAGCCATCGGGCTTGCGACCCAATACCCGCAGGCCGAGGTTCAACTTGGCAGGAGCCAATGCGGTGCTCGTGCTCGTCGAGGTCGCGGCGGTCATGAAAATCCGGGCTAAAGCGAGACGAAACGACTGTGGAGCTCGTAGAGCAGGTTGTCGATCAGCTTGAGTTCGCCTTCTTCGAGATTGCCCTGGGTCTTGACGCGCAACATCTTGAGGGTGTCGATGGTCTGACGCGCCATGATCAGATCCTGCTCGCCTACTGGGGCTCCGTCGGGTCCGTTGACCAGACCCATCTGGTAGAGCGCCGACGTCGAAAGCGAAAGTACGAAGGTCGAAAAATCGATCGACGGCAGGCCTTTCATCTCCTTCGTCTTGGAATCGGATCCAGTGGAATCACTCATCGGTTACGCCGCCTCCGTCGGATTGGCACCCCGCGCTGCGTCGAGCAGCGCCAGTTCGCGCTGAGCCACCCAGAGTCGCTGGGCAAACGTATAGGTCGTTCCCGCGGCCAGCACCCACAGTACGGGTTCGACGAGGCCAAATACCGCGCCAAACACCAATAAACCCATCCGCTCACCGCGCTCGAGCATACCACCCGGCATATGCCCAATATGCAGCTCGGCCCGGGCTTTCGAATATGAGGTCAGGACGGTGCACACCAGAACGTATGCCGTGAGAACTGCGAGCCCCTGCTGCCCTGCCCCGGCATAGAAGAGCACGATGCCGAGCAGTACGACCATGTCGACCAGGCGATCGAGGGTCGAATCGAGAAACCCGCCAAAAGTGGTCGAGATCTTGAAGTGCCGGGCGACGACGCCGTCGACTAGATCAAAACACCCGCTGACGAACATTACCAGACCGCCGACCAGAAATTCGCCCTGAGAAAAAGCCGCGGCCGCAGCCACGGACACAGCGGCGCCGCACACGGTCAGCCAATCTGGATTGATGGGGCGCAGAAAGAGGAAGGGGAAAACCGCATGGACGAAGCCATCGACGCGGTGACCCAACCTCTCCTTGATCACGTTCAGACCTCTCTGAACGGCGGCGGAGACAGCGGATCCACCGGGGTTCCGACCGTGGTGTCCGCGGGCTCTGCCATTGGATCGCTGGGCACACCGACCGGCGCCTCGACGACCTGCTCTTGCGCTTCGGGTTCTTCTTCTTCTTCTTCGATGAAGATGAAAATTTTGTCCGAAACGTCCGGCAGAGCGTCGATGTAGCTCTGCTCCTGTGCTTTGCTGATCCAGCCATTGCGCAGCCGCAGCCGCTTGTCATATTGGAGCTGTTCGAGAGAGCCTCGTTCCATGGTTCGCACCGACCCTTTCTTGAATCTGAGTTGGGATTGAAATTGGGTTGTCGTCTAGTTTGTCTAGAATTCTAGTTTGTCTAGAATATTGTCTAGAATGATATGCAGAACACTGAATGATTCCGCGGGGTTCACCTTGAACATGCAGGGAACCGAAAACCTGCGGCCAGTAGCCTAGCAGATTGAACCCGCCGCGAGAGGATTTGTGATTTGACCTCCCTCCCGCGGCCAGAGAAAGGTTTCAAAATGCAATACCACCGATCCGGGGTCTCACCTCGAAGTAAAATCTGGGTGTGGGCCACACTTGCGCTCCTGCTCGCTTTTGGGTCTTCCTGCAGGGAAAGACCGCCGCTTTTTGTCGAAGTGGCACCCGCTGAGGAATTGTACGAGAAGGGCCTCGAGATCCTGAAGGGAAAGCGCGCCTACATTTGGTTCACCGTCGTCGACTACGACGAGGCGATCGAAACGTTCCAGACGATCATCGACAACTATCCGTATCACGAACTTGCGGTCCAGGCCGAGCTGCGAATCGCAGACGCCTACTTCGATAACCGACGCTACGACGACGCGCTGTCGTACTACCGGTCCTTTTCCGACCTCCACCCCCAACACGAAAAAGTGCCGTATACGGTGCTCCGCTCGGCGCTGTGTCACTACGAACAAATCCGCTCGATCAACCGGGACCAGACCGCGACCCGGGAAGCGCAGATCTATCTCGAGATTCTGATCCGAGAGCACCCCTACGCGCTCGAGACCCGGAAGGGCGAAGCGATGCTGCGGGACCTGCGCACTCGCCTTTCGCGCAACATGATGCAGATGGGCGACTTCTACATGAAGAGGGATGAGTTTCAAGCTGCTGCCGAGCGCTATCGCACGGTGCTCAATGTCTACCCGGGACTCGGACTCGACGCCGAGGTCCTCTACAAGCTCGGGGTCTGTTACGAGAACATGATGCGACGCGACGAGGCCCGAAGGTTGTTCCATGTCGTCGTCGCCAACTATCCAAAATCGGACACAGCGAAACTGGCGTCCGAGAGAATCGCGGCAACGAACTGACCGTCAATTGATCGGGGTGCGCGGGCATGAGGGTCTTTTCGCTACGCCTGCTGTAACCTTCTCTTGCGGTCCTCAGCGGATCGAAACAACAGGAGCGGGCCAGCTTGGAGCGATCAGACGGAGCGACCGCAGTTCCAACCAAGATCATCCGATCCATTCGCATGACGAGCGGTGAGCGCGAAGCGTACTCGCTGGGGCGATCCCTGTTCGAACGCGGGGACGTCGGCCCCGCCCTCGAAGCACTGAACTCGCTCCTGCGCACCCGCAACGACTTTGCCGACGTCCATTACATGGTCGGGGTGCTGCTGGAACTGAGGGGAGATTCGGACGCCGCCGGGCGCAGCTTACGACGTGCCATTGCCCTGAACCCGTCGTACGCCGAAGCACTTCTCGCCCTGGCGAGCGTGTGTGAGCGCGGGGGAGATTTCGACCACTCGCGCGAATTTGCCGAACGAGCATCGGCCCTGACGCGAACTTCCTCGGGGTCACTCGATCCCGTCACCCGGGGCAAACTGGCAAATTTGCAGGCGGCCACGGCCGACGCGTACTTCGATGCAGGAGAATTGCGAGAGGCCGTCGAGGGCTACCGCAAGGCTCTCGATCGTTGTCCGAATTTCCACGACATCCGTTATCGCCTGGGGGTCGCGCTGCGCGAACTCGGCCTGCCCGACCAGGCACTGCGCGAATTCAAACGCGTGCTGCGCGGCAACCCCGGGCTACTCGACGCCCAGGTTCAACTCGGACTCACCTATTACACACTCGGTCGCAGCGAAGACGCCCTGGAGCGCTGGCAGGCCGTATTGAAATTTGATCCCAATCGCGACGATGCCCGGATGTACACCCGGATGGTCATTTCGAAGCACGAGCTCGCCACCGCGCCCAACGAAATTCCGAACGGAAACTCGGGGGAGTAAACAAAGATCATGGATACCGATTCGCTCACCATCCTCGACGGGTTCATTCTGTTCGTGCTGTTGGTCGCAGCTGCCCGGGGCGCCTACATCGGCATGATTCGCGAGAGCTTTTCGATTGCCGCAGTCGGCATCAGCTGTATCGCCCTGCGCTTCGGCAACAGCTACGCGGCCAATTGGTTGACCGAGTTCACCGGTGGAGAAATTGGTGCCGGCGCCGCTCCCTTCATTACCGGAGCAGTGATTCTGATCGGAACCGTGGTCCTGGTGGGCTATTTGGGGCGAACCGTCAAACGGGGCGCCGAGGCCGTGGGGCTGGGCTGGGCCGACCGGCTCGGCGGAGGGGCACTGGGCGTTGCAGAGGGTGCGTTGGTCGGAACCTTGCTCGTGCTCGGCGCGACCCTGATATTCGGCGAGGAGCATGCTTCGATCAAGGGATCGCGCAGCGTCGAGGCGGTGGAACAACTCCAAGAATACGTCGCCAACGAGTATCCGGAACAATTCAAGGCACTCCCCAGTGTCGCCGCACCCTTCAAGCGCTAGTAGTTGCTGCTGCAGGGTGGGATACGCCGTATAGTGTCGGATCTAGCTGGGGTCGACCCAGCGACCGGAGTCCTTGATCAGTTCGACCAGTCGCCCGGGTGCCTGATCTTCGCGCACGCTTCGTGCGAATACCTCATGGCCGACGTAGAGCGTCACGAGACCCGCCCCCGAACCCACGTAGCCGAAGTCGGCGTCCGCCATCTCGCCGGGGCCATTCACGATACAACCCATGATGGCGATCTTGACTCCCTTTAGATGTTCGGTGAGGGACTTGATGCGCGCGGTTACGAGTTCGAGGTCGAACAGCGTACGACCGCAGGACGGACACGAGATGAACTCCGTGCGAGTCGCGCGCAGACGCGCGCCCTGCAGAACGCGATACGCGAGATCGACCGCACGTCCCGAATCGTCGTTCCCTCCGAGCGTCACCATGTCGCCAATACCGTCGCAGAGTGGGGCCCCGAGATCGATTGCGACGTCGACGATGGCTCGCTCAGAATCGGATCGATCGCAAGAATCGCCAGCGGCGTAATGACGCAAGACGATCGGGACATTTGAGGCACCCCGCTCGCCCAGGCGTTGCACGATCCGCCTCGCCCCGTGATTGGCGCGGGGAACCGAACACGAAAAAAGCAGTCGTGTCTGACCGGCCGATCGACTTGCATCGAGTGCTCGATCGACGAGTGCGGACAACCCGGCGAGATCCCCTGCGAGACACCACTCGAGTGCAATGCCAGCACGCTGGGAAAACCGAGCACTGACTTCGCACGCCCGAAGCGAAGTTTCGCCATCAATCCGAATCACGAGACGAGAGACTCGCTCGGACAGATCGAGGCTCAAGCTGTCGACGTCGGTTGCGTCGGACGCGGGGGCGGCAAACGCAAGGGGTTGATCGAGCCCGCATTTCGAGAGCGTGCGTCGCAAGCTGTCGATCGCCTGGAGATCGGCGAGATCAGCCAGATTCGAAAGCGCAAGCTGGATCGACTCGCAAGCGACATCTCGCTGACCGGCGAGGCTCTTGGCATGAGCCTCGGACCATGCGTCGAGATTGCGCTGGGGTACCGGACCCAGATCGAGTTCGACCCGTACCGGCTCTTTTCCGCCGAGCGCCAGTCCGGCTAGCTCGAGGGCGGTGGTTTCCCGGCGCTCGTAGCTATAGGGATCTGCCGTGAAGACCTGTTGAAGCTGCGTTCCGGCCGTGCCCTCGTCCGCAGTCCAACGCGCCTGGGCGCGTTCGGCCAGCGCGCGAGCCACCGGAATCTCTCGGATGGGATGCTCGGTGAGCGAGACGCGAATGGTGTCCCCGATGCCATCTTCGAGCAAAGCGCCGATCCCGATCGCACTCTTGATGCGGCCATCCTCGCTATCCCCTGCTTCGGTCACCCCAATATGGAAAGGATAAGTCCCCCCCGGCGGCGACGGACGTGCGTTCAGCCTCTGGGCCAGCAGTCGATAGGCCTGGACGGCGATCTGGGTGTTCGAGGCTTTCATGCTGAAGACGATGTCGTAGAAGTTCTCGGATTCGCAGACATCCAAAAACTCGAGCGCGCTCTCCACCATGCCACGCGGGGTATCGCCAAAGCGGTTCATCACACGGTCACTGAGAGATCCATGGTTGGTCCCGATGCGCATCGATACCCCCACCTCACGACAGCGCAGGACCAGCGGTCGAAAGCGATCCGCAACTTTTTCGATCTCGACCGCGTATTCGCTGTCGCTGAACTCGCGAACCTCGAATTTCTTGCGGTCGACGTAGTTGCCCGGGTTGATGCGAATCTTTTCTACGTGATCGACGCAGAGCATGGCGGCGTTGGGTGTGAAGTGGATGTCTGCCACCAGGGGCACTGTGATCCTACGCTTCGCCAACTCTCGGCGAATCTCGGGCAGAACCTCCGCGTCTCGCACCGAGGGCACCGTGAGTCGAACGATCTCGCAATCGACCTCGGCCAGGGATTCGATCTGGTCGACGGTTGCGCGCACGTCACGCGTATCGGTGTTGGTCATCGATTGAATGCGCAAGGGATTGGCCCCGCCGATCCCGACGTCGCCCACCTTGACTTCCCGGGTCGCGCGTCGCAGCCCGGTGAAGAGATCCCTCGCGTAGAAAGTTCTCATGGCGATCAACTAGCACCGACGAGTTCGTAGAACTTCGCGATCGCGGCGTCGATCTTTGACGCGTCCATGCCGCCGGCCTGGGCGAAGTCTGGACGCCCACCGCCGCCGCCGCCGACAACCCCCGCCACCTCGCGGATCAAATCGCCGGCCTTGAAGTTCTGGAGTTGATCTTTTGTGACGCCGATCGCCACCAGGACCTTGCCGTTATTTTCCGCCAACAGACAAACGACACTGCTGCCCAGTTTGTTTCGCAGGTCGTCGATCATGCCGCGCATCCCCTTGGCGTCGGCGCCTTCGACGCAACCCGCCACGGCCTTGCCCGCTTTGATCTCTCGGGCGGAGCCCGCCAGGTCAAGAGCAACGCTCCCAAGCTTCGACGCATCGAGTGCTTCGCGCTCGCGTCGAGCAGCTTTGCGTTCTTCGAGCAGGCGCGAGACCCGCTCGGTCACATCGACAGTCGAGACCTTGAGCAGGGCGGCCGTTTCGCGCAGCGCCCGTTCCTGCACGCGAATATGCTGCAGGGCGGCCTTGCCGCTCAGGGCTTCAATGCGTCGAATGCCCGCGGAAATACCCGATTCACTCACGATCTTGAGCAAACCGATGTCGCCCGTTGCCCCGGCGTGGGTGCCACCGCAGAGTTCAGTCGAACAATCGCCAAATGAAACGACGCGCACCTCGTCGCCGTACTTTTCCTCGAACAGCGCGATCGCTCCCTGCTTGACGGCGTCGTTGTACGAGAGCAGGCGGGTCGTCCCGGGGTGGTTCTCTTCGATCCACTGATTGGCGAGGTCTTCAATCTCCTCGAGTTCTGCGACCGTCACACCCTGATCGTGGGTAAAGTCGAAACGCAGTCGTTCCCCGTTGACCAGCGAACCCTTCTGCATGGCTTGCGGTCCGAGCACCTGCCGCAGTGCCGCGTGAAGCAAATGCGTCGCTGAATGATTGCGTACGATCGCCTGTCGGTTCGCAGCGTCGACCACAAGCTGCGCAATCTCACCCTGATGAATCTCTCCGGTGGAGACAAGTCCATGGTGCACGATCAAACCGTCGATGGGCCTTTGCGTGTCCCGCACTTCGATCTCACCGCGAGGTCCCGTGATGAGCCCGCGGTCGCCCACCTGGCCACCGCTCTCCGCGTAGAAGGGACTTTCCCCAAAAACCAGTTCCACCTCGTCGCCGGCCCTGGCCACCTCCACCGGTTCGCCGTCGCGCAAGATCGCGCGCAAGCTCGATTCGCCGGTCAGTCCTTCGTAGCCGCTGAAATCGCTGGTCACTTCCGAAACGATGCGGCCGTAGACTTCGGCGACCGTCGTATCGCCGGTTCCCTTCCAGGCCGCGCGCGCTCGCGTGCGTTGGGCTTCCATCTCCCGGTCGAAACCAGCACGATCGAGGGTCATGTTCCGACCGGCGAGGATGTCGGCGGTCAGATCGACCGGAAAGCCATAGGTGTCGTAGAGCTTGAAAAGCATTTCGCCGGGAAGCGTCTTCTGCCCCTTCGCATCGAGTTCTTTGATTTCGCCCTCGAGCAGGTTGAGGCCCTTTGAAAGGGTCTCGAGAAAACGCTCCTCTTCCCGTTTGATACGGGCACAGATGAACGCGCGCCGTTCGATCAGTTCGGGGAAGGCCCCGGACATTTCGTCGATCACCTTGTCCGCCACCTGATGGATGAAGGGCTGCTCGGTCCCGAGCAAGACGCCGTGGCGCGACGCCCGGCGCAAAATGCGGCGCAGCACATAACCCCGTCCCTCGTTGGAGGGCAGGACTCCGTCGCCGATCAAGAAGGTCAGTGCGCGGGCGTGGTCGGCCACCACCTTGAGCGACACATCCTTTTCGGAATCCTCGCCGAGCGCTACTCCGGTCAGCTCTTGTCCTCGTTCGATCAAGGGCACGAACAAGTCGGTCTCGTAGTTGGAGTCGACTTGCTGCAGCACCTGAGCCCAGCGTTCGAGACCACCGCCGGTATCGACCGATGGCTTGGGAAGCGGGGTCATCTCGCCGCTGGCGCTGCGGTTGTACTGCATGAAGACCAGATTCCAGATCTCGAGCCAGCGCCCACAATCGCAAGAGGGATCACACACCGCGGATGTGCAGTGTCCGGTTTCTCCGAAATCGACGTGGATTTCGCTGCAGGGACCGCATGGTCCCGTCTCGCCCATCGCCCAGAAATTTTCGTCCTCGCCAAGTCGGTAGATCTTGGCTTCGGGAAGGCCAATACCGTCGCGCCATATGCCATACGCTTCGTCGTCTTCGGTGAATACCGAGACTGCGAGACTCGCAGGGGACAGCTTGAGCCGATCGGTCAACAGTTCCCAGGCGAACTCGATCGCTTCCTGCTTGAAGTAGTCGCCAAAGGAAAAATTTCCGAGCATCTCGAAGAAAGTGTGGTGCCGGGGCGTGCGGCCAACGTTCTCGAGGTCGTTGTGTTTGCCCGAGACTCGCATGCATTTTTGCGAGCTGGTGGCCCGGGAATAGCTGCGCGTTTCTTCGCCGAGAAACAGTCGCTTGAAGGGGACCATGCCCGCGTTGACGAACATCAGCGTCGGGTCGTCCTGGGGAACCAGCGAAGCACTCGGCTGACGCGAATGTCCCTTGTTCTCGTAAAAATCGAGAAACAGCTCGCGGATGTCTTTGGCTGCCGGTCCCATGCTCCACCTTTCCTGCCCGAGGGCGGTGCAATATAGCGGAATGGGCGTGGGGGGCGAAGGCTGGGGCGCAAAGGGCGCCGACGCGAAGGGGAAGACCGCGCAGTGCTGAGGTGCGAACTGGGGCTATTGGCTTTGGGGCTCGAGGCAGATGGAGCTAGAAACGATCGATGCTGAAGCCGTCGTCGTCCACCAGGGCATCGTCGATATTGTCGGCCTCGGGCTTATCTTTTTCGTCGTCGCCCTCACCGTCGAACTCGTTCCACTGAGAGTCCGAAGTCGAGGCGATGCCGCGGAACCGCAAGGCAAAGTCGTCCGGGTTCGACACGTTCTTCAGCGCTTCGTCGTAGGTCACGAGACCGTCTTTCACCAACTGCATCAGTGACTGATCGAAGGTCTGCATGCCGTAGGTGGTGAAACCCTTGGCGATCACCTCGGGAATTTCCTTGGTGCGGTCCTTGTCGCCGATGCACTCGCGGACGAACGCAGTCGAAACCAACACTTCCAGCGCGGGAACGCGGCCGTTGCCATCAGCCCGGGGAACCAGTCGCTGTGAGATCACCGCCTTCAAAATGGTCGCCAACTGCAATCGAACCTGCTTCTGCTGGTAGGGCGGAAATACCGAGATGATACGGTTGATCGTCTCGGTCGCGTCGAGGGTATGCAAGGTGCTCATCACGAGGTGACCGGTTTCAGCTGCAGTGAGGGCCGTTTCGATCGTCTCGAAGTCGCGCATCTCGCCGACCAGAATGACGTCGGGGTCCTGACGCAAGGCCGCCCGCAGGGCGTTGGAAAAACTGTGGGTGTCGACGCCGATCTCGCGCTGGTTCACGATCGAGCGGCGATCGCGAATCAAAAATTCGATCGGGTCTTCGATCGTCATGATGTGAGAAGTACGCTCGGTATTGATCTGTTCGATCATCGCCGCCAACGTGGTCGACTTGCCCGAACCCGTAGTCCCGGTCACGAGAACAAGTCCCCGCTGCTCGCGAGCAATCTTCTGGATGATCGGAGGAAGATGGAGTTGCTCCGCGGTCTTCACTCCAAAGGGGATGACCCGGAAGACAACGCCAATGGTGCCGCGCTGCTGAAAAATGTTGACGCGAAAGCGCCCGAGTCCCGCAATCCCGTAGGCGAGATCCGCTTCGCGTTGCTCTTCGAAATTCGCCCTCTGCTTTTCGTTCATGATCGAGAACGCGATTTTCTGCAGATCGTCGGGCATCATGCGCTCGCCGTTCTTGAGCGGCACCAGCGCACCGTCGACTCGGAACATAGGGGGCAATCCGGCCTTCAGATGAATGTCCGAGGCTCCGCCCTTGATCGCGACCTTCAGGATGTCGTTGAGATCCATACCCATGAACTGTGGGAGCCCCTTCGCCGATGTCGTGATGCTGGTTCGCATTTCACAACCAGTCTGTGGGTGTTTCGACAGGAAGGGAGAGCAGCTTGAGCCGAGCGGCACGCAACTCGCCGAGAGGCGAGCGTTCGGGCGTCAAATTCGCGTGCGCAAGGAATACGCAATGTGATTGCAATTAGAGCGGAATTCGACAGTCCTTCAAAGAACTCTACGCTTCCGGGACCGACGAGAAGATG
The DNA here is from genome assembly GCA_022563535.1 of Myxococcales bacterium. NCBI lineage: Bacteria > Pseudomonadati > Myxococcota > Myxococcia > Myxococcales > Myxococcales bacterium. The sequence goes on along the minus strand of JADFNE010000020.1, from coordinate 29,866 downwards.
CCGGTCCCGGGAGCGTGGTGGATCGTTGCTCTCAGACGTCTTCGGTTTCGGGCTCGGAGGCATCCGCAGCAATCGCGCCGTGTCCCCCTACCGGGACGGGAAGCTTGAGTCCCTTGGCCGCGTACACGACCTCCGCCAGGCGTCCACAAGTCTCTGGATTTTCCTTGAGGAAGCGACGGGCATTCTCCCGCCCCTGGCCGATTCGCTCGCCGTCGTACGAGTACCAGGAGCCGCTTTTCTCGACCAGGCCTTCCTCGACACCGAGGTCCAGCAGGTCTCCCTCGCGAGAAATCCCTTCGTTGTAAAGGATGTCGAACTCCGCCTGGCGAAACGGAGGTGCGACCTTGTTCTTCACCACCTTGACCCGAGTACGATTGCCCACCACCTCGTCGCCGTCCTTGAGTGCGGCGATCCGGCGTACATCGATGCGAATCGACGCATAGAACTTCAGCGCGTTGCCTCCGGTGGTCGTCTCCGGGTTGCCAAACATCACCCCAATCTTCATGCGAATCTGATTGATGAACATGATCGTGGCGCCAGACTTGGCGACGGTGGCCGTGAGCTTGCGCAACGCCTGGCTCATCAGCCGAGCTTGCAGGCCCACGTGATGGTCCCCCATCTCTCCCTCGATCTCGGCCCGGGGCACCAGCGCTGCCACCGAATCGATCACCACGATATCGATCGCACCGGAGCGCAGCAGGACGTCGGCAATCTCGAGGGCCTGTTCACCGGTATCGGGCTGTGAGACCAGCAGGTCTTCGACCTTGACGCCGAGGCGTCTGGCGTAGTTCACGTCCAGCGCGTGCTCGGCGTCGATGAAGGCCGCGACTCCGCCAGTCTTCTGCACTTCTGCAATGGCGTGCAGGGTCAGCGTCGTCTTGCCACTCGACTCCGGTCCGTAGATCTCGACCACTCGACCGCGAGGATAGCCGCCGATCCCCAGAGCGATGTCGATGCTCGGCGAGCCGCTCGAAAAGTAGGGAATCTCGTAATCGATCTTGTCTCCGGACATCGCAACGATCGCGCCCTTGCCAAATTGCTTTTCGATCGAGGCGATCGCCATCTCGAGCGCCTTCGCCCGCTGTTCTCCGTTGCCCTCTCGACTGATCCGCTGTACCGGTGCTCGCTCTAGCTTCTGTGACTTTTTTGCCATGATTCAATTCCTTTCTTTTTCTTGATTCCCATTCCTTGCCTTTGGACCGTTCCCCATAAACGAGTGCCCGACAAAAAGTGAGTTGAGGGGTGATGCGTTAAACAGATCGCATCCCAGACCACACCCGTGGAATGGAAGAGCGAGCCCGTGAAATCTTCTTTCGTATTCGACGGTTCTGACCCGCGCAGCCGTTCTTTTCCAACTCGAGTTTGTTGACGTCACTGCGATGCCCCCGAAGACCCGGCCGGTGGCGCTGCGCCGTCGCGGCGACGCAGCAGCGAGGGACTCACGAGTTCGATGCCCATCAGCGAGCGCCTCACCCAGTCGAGAGCAACCTGGGCGGTCAGGGTGCGATGCCGCACGCGATCGAGGGGAAAGATGAAACTGTCTGCGTGGGTCTCCGCACCGCTTCGAGCCACCGCCACGCAAACCAGACCGACCGGTTTTTCGTCCGTGCCGCCGTCGGGTCCAGAGATGCCGGTGGTCGAGACTCCAAAGTCTGTGCCGAAGCGCTTGCGCACACCCTCGGCCATGGCGACTGCGACTGGCTGCGAGACGGCACCGTGGCTGGCGAGCAACTCTTCGGGTACGCCTAGCTGCGCCACCTTGACTTCATTCGCATAGGCGATGACGCCCCCGGCGAAGTAGCGCGAAGCGCCCGGAACCTGGGTGATCTGCTCGGCCAACAACCCGCCGGTGCAGGATTCCGCAGTGGCGATCGTGGCTCCGGCTTCCACCAACAGCCGGCCCACCACCGCAGCGAGGGTTTCATCCCCTTCGCCGTAGACGACAGCGCCGAGGGTGTCGCGAATTTCGCGGCACACGCTTTCAAGCTTGGCCTCGGCCTCGGCCGCAGTTGCCGACCGGACCACCGGGCGCAAATAGTTGTCGGGAAACGAGGTGCGAAAGCCGAGCTCGACCTCAGCATCCCGGGCGATGTCCTTGAGTTCGGCATCGAGGGTCGACTCGCCGAGGCCGAAGGTGCGGAGCAACTTCACTCGCATCGCGCGCCCGCTGCTACCCTCATGATTATCGGCGACCCGTGCCACCACCCGGGGCAACACCTGCTGGTCGAGCATCAGCGCGAGTTCCCGCGGCACCCCCGGCATGGCAAAGATCAGGGTTTCTTCGGCTTCGACCGCTTCTGCGCCCTTCCCTGTCCCCGCGATCTTCATCATGAAGCCGGGCGCCGTACCGACCGGATTGGACAACACTTCGGCCCGGGCGGGAAAGTAAGCCTGCTTGGCATTGTTCTCGCTCATTTCGCGACCGAGCTGGCCGAAGAACTTGCGGATCGTTTCGAGGGAGGCTTCGTCGAGCAGCAGTTCGCAACCAAATGTCTCGGCCAGCACCGCCGTCGTGAGATCGTCTCGGGTCGGCCCGAGACCCCCCGAAACCAACACGATGTCCGCCCGGGCAACGGCGCGTCGAAACGCGTCGGCCATTTCTTCGGGATGGTCGAGAACTGAGGTTTGAAAGCGGGTCTCGACTTCGACATCCCGCAGGCGCTCGGACATCAAGGCCTTGTTCGAGTCGACGATTTCGCCGCGCAGGATTTCGTCGCCGATGGTAATGATCTCGGCGCACAGAATGTTGCTGCGGCTGCTCATCTTTTTACCGGCCACCGTTCACCATCCATCGTTTACCATCCACCCTTCACCATCCACCCCTCACCCACCATCCACCCCTCACCTTCTCACTACCATCAACCATCAAGCTTTACCCAACCAGCCAAACCACAAGACGCCGGCGGTCGGGAGTGCGAGGCCGACGGCCCCGAAGACACCCGCGACACAATCGTCTGCCATTACGCCCGCCCCGCCAGAGATGTTTCGCTCCACCCAGCGAATCACCCCCGGCTTGTAGATATCTAACACCCGAAATGTGACGAATCCGGTCACGACGAGCAGAATAAAAGAAACTCTTTCGATCCGACCGCCACCCCCTTCAACGACTGTAAAAAGGTCAACCACAGGCAACAGCGCCACGAGGGGAGCCAATGCGATGAGTTGGCCGACCAACTCGTCGATCACAATGCGTCCGTCATCGGTGGAGTCGAAAATTTCCTCGGCCCGGCCAGCCGACCACACGCCGAGCACCGAAAGCACGACTACCCCCGCGAAGTAGACAGCCAGCCCCTCCCGGGCGAGCGGAAAAAAGAGCAGGACACCGACCATGGACCCAAAGGTGCCGGGAGCGAGCGGGATGAACCCGACCCCCGCCCCGGTTGCGGCAGCCAAGACCACAACTCTCAGCAGAGGATTCGGCAGAGGTGTTTTCGCCACACTTTCACGAGGTCGATCGCGCAATTTCATCAGCGGCTCGAGTTCGTTTGCGGCTTACACCTTACAGCTGAGATCCAGCCAGATTGCGCGATGTCGGGTCAGGGGGGCGACGCAAAGCAGGTTAGCCCTCGGCTCGAGTCAGAGTCAATCCAAAAAGCGAAAGAAAAGCAAAAATCTATTGAACCCAAGGAGGCTCCGTTGAACACTGGATCTCCTGCGCGTCAAGGGGCTGCCGGAGACGGTCGATGAGCTGGCTGTGCAGCCGCTCTCCGTCGATTCTCAGCATCTATCGAGGTCCCGTCATGGCTAAAATTCGCGTTTTCGAGCCGGACGCCGGCCCCCGCGCCGGGCCGAATCTCGCGGCCCTGGTTCTCGAATTGAATCGACTGCTGCGGGCCATTTCCATCTACGGCCCCCGGCATCCAAGCCGCGAAAATCTGCTCCAGCGCACATTCCTCCTGTGGAAACTCGAACTCGAGTGCACCGGCGCGATCGAGTTCCGGCGGAACGGTGGAGAGATCTGCCACGACGAGCTCGGCGCCATCGACTCCAGCCATCTGGCTGAACTCATCCGGGCCATGGAAATCCATCAGCTGGATCGCGTTCGGGTGACCGACGAATTCGATCAGGATGGTTTCACCCGGTTTGCGATCCTGCTCGCAATTCCGACGGCCAACCTGGATCAGATGTGCGAAGGAGGGTTCGCGGGCCGGCTCTACTCGAGTTCGGGACCCGGAATCGAAGTCAATGGACGCTCTCGCGAACAGGCCGATCCGGTCGCGATCGAGGCCGCAACAGAACCCCCCGCGCCACCAGCGCGATTGACCTTCCCCAGCCTCGAAGAAGACCCCTTCGGAGCCCCGGCGATGGCCATGCAGGGCGAGCACTTGAGACGCTGCCTGCGAGAGCTCGACCGATGCGACGACGACCTGCTCTACCAGGGGCTGATCGACAAGATTCTCGGCTGGACCCGGGAACTCGGGGATGCGGGCCAGCGCGCCGAAGTCTATCGCGCGCTGCTGATCCTGACCGAGCACGCAAGCGCGAATTCCGACGGCGATGAACCCCGAACACGCATGGCGCGATCTGCCATGGAATCGCTGATCGACGGTCCGCAAATCGAGTTTCTGATTGCACGAGCTTGCGACTGTGAAGCGGGAGGGGTCCGCCCGACCCAGATCCTGCTCCAGCTCGGCGAACGCTCTACGCCGGCCCTGCTCGACGCGCTCGAACGCGAGACCGACCGAGCGCGTTCGACGCGACTGGCTAGCACGGTGTTGGCGCTCGGCGAGTGCGCGGTGCCCGCGTTGATCGGGGCGATCGCCAAGCGCACGGGCAGTCGCCTGCAGCTGGTGGTTCGCCTCGCGGGTGAACTCCAGAGCCCGAAGATGGTGCCCATTCTCGCCAACGTCTTTCACGACAGTGGACCCGCGCTGCGCAAAGAAGCCGGAATGGCCCTCGTCAACATCGGTAACAACGAGGCGTGCGATGTCCTCGTGAGAGGCCTCGAGAGGGACACCGAAGAACTCTCGAGCGCCGCAGCCCTCTGTCTTGGCGTGCTGCGGGCCGAACACACGAGCGAGGCGTTGCTTTCCGCGCTCGACCGGGCCCGCAAACAACGACGCTACCGGTTGGCGGGGGTGATCGTTCGCGCGCTCGGCCAACTCGGCAGTCCGCAAGAGAAAATCAGCCGCGTCCTGGCGAACATTCTCGCATCACCGCTGTCCGAAGACAAAAGCGACGGTGGCAACGGCCAGGGCGGACGCGAGCTCAAGTGCGCGACCCTCGAGGTGCTGGACGGTCGCCACGGCAGCGAAGTCCGGGCCATGCTCATCGCGGCACTCCGAGACGACGATCCCGCGGTGAGCAGCAAGGCGCACGAAGTCTTGAACAAACGAGATTGCACGCAAACAAACTGAGAACCGATGCGACTCGCACCCATGAGAAAAACAGGAAAACTCAGGTTCAACCCGAGCGCAACGAAGTCGCTACAGTTGTGCGTTCGATGAGAACCCTCGGCCTTGACATCGGAAGTAAACGGATCGGTCTGGCAATTTCCGACGAAGACGGGATCTTCGCTTTCCCGAGCGGAAAACTCGAGCGCGTCGGGCGCAAACAAGACCTCGAAGCTCTGGTCCGATTGATCGCGGAGCGCGGGATCGACCGCGCGGTGATCGGCGTTCCGCTCCACATGAACGGACGGTCGGGAAAGGGCGCCGAAGCGGCCCGATCCTTCGCTCGAGATTTGGCCGAGACGGCGGGGATCGCGGTGGACACCATCGACGAGCGATTGACCACGATTGAAGCCAAACGCGCGCTCAGCGCCGTGGGTCGCCGCGCCAAGCAACAGAAGGACGTGATCGATTCAGTCGCTGCAGCGATCATCTTGAACACCTACCTCGAACTGCGGCGCAACGATTCCCCGCCCGAGTCGGGCGCGGGTGAGCCAGTGCCTGACCTCGAGGACATCGATTCGTGAACTCCCGCCAACGGCTCGGGATGCTCGCACTCGGGATTGCCCTGGCCTTCGGGCTCGGCCAATTCGCCTACGGGGCTCTACAACCTGTTCAGCCCCAAAGCGACGGAGGCGATGAGGCGATTCAACTCTTCTTGATTGAACAGGGACAGGGGCTCGGACAGGTCGCTCGCGGCCTACAGAAAGCCGGTCTGATCCGGGAAGCCTGGGCGCTCAACCTGCTGGCTCGTTTTCACGGCGACGCGGGCAATCTCCGAGCGGGGGAGTACGAGGTCTCGGCAGGTTGGTCTACCCAGACCATCCTCAATCGCATCACCTCGGGTCGCGTCAAGACCTATGAGATCGTGCTCCCCGAAGGCATCCGGGCTTGGGAAGTTGCCGTCAGGCTCGCGGGAGCAGGCCTGGCGGATCTCGACGACTTTATGGCGACGGTAGGCGATGGAGATTTCGCGAAAGAACTCGGTATCGATCAAGCGAGCCTCGAAGGCTACCTGTACCCCGAGACCTATCGACTTCCGCGTCACCTCACTTCGCGCGAGATCGTTCGGGTGTTCGTCGAACAATTTCACAGAGTCTGGCGAGAAATCGAAACCACCGCCGAAGGGCAATCACTTTCCAAACACGAAATTGTGACACTCGCTTCGATCGTCGAAAAGGAAACCGCGGCGCCGGAAGAGCGCCCCCTGATCGCTGCGGTCTTTCACAATCGCTTGAAGAGGAAGATGCGGCTCGAGACGGATCCCACCGTGATCTTCGGAATCGAAAACTTCGACGGCAACGTCACGAAGAAACATCTGCGTGACGCTTCAAACCCCTACAACACCTATCGCATCGCGGGTCTGCCTCCGGGCCCAATCGCGAGTCCGGGCATCGATGCCCTGCGCGCCGTCCTCGAACCCGCCGAAACCGAGTTTCTCTACTTCGTGTCGCGCAACGACGGGACACACCAGTTTTCTCGCACGTACCGCGAGCACAGAAAGGCGGTGAGAGAATATCAATTGCGCAGGCGATCGCGCTGAGCGCGACCGGATGGTCGGGTGTAGTTCGAGGCTGAGCGCACGCGCGGTTCGACCCGCGCGAGTCCTCGTTACTGGATTACTGGAGCGACACTTCCCGCAGCAGGTCGAGGTTTTCCAGTGCCTTGCCGGCACCGTGGACGACCGCCGTGTAGGGATCCTCACTGCGCAGGATCGGCAGCTTGGTCTCTTGTCGCAATACCTGGTCGAGGTCCCGCAGCAGGGAACCACCGCCCACGAGCATGATGCCGCGATCGACGATATCCGCCGCCAGTTCCGGGGGCGTCTTCTCCAGGGTGAGGTGCACGGTTTCGACGATGGCGTGAATCGGTTCGACCAACGCCTCGCGAATTTCGTCACTGGTGGCGACGATCACCTTGGGAATCCCGGCAATCAGATCTCGTCCCTTGACCTCTTGGGTCAGAGACTTCGAATGAGCGGCCGCCGCGCCAATATTGATCTTGACCTGCTCAGCCGTTTGCTCGCCGATCAACATGTTGTACTTGCGCTTGATGTAGTTGATGATCGCATCGTCCATCTTGTCGCCGCCTACGCGAATTGAACGCGAGGCGACAATGCCCGAAAGCGAGATGACGGCGACGTCTGTGGTGCCCCCGCCGATATCGACCACCATGTTGCCCTGGGGTGCGGTGACGTCGAGCCCCGCGCCGATGGCCGCAGCCATGGGCTCTTCGATCAAGAAGACCTCACGCGCTCCCGCGGACAGTGCAGATTCGCGAACCGCGCGTTTTTCTACGCTCGTAATGCAGGGCGGAACACAGATCACGATGCGCGGTCGCACCAGAGCGCCGCGGTTGTGTGCCCGTCGAATGAAATAGCGAAGCATCGCTTCGGTAATTTCAAAGTCGGCAATGACTCCGTCTTTGATGGGTCGAATCGCTTTGATGGATCCTGGAGTGCGGCCGAGCATCTCCTTCGCTTCATGACCTACCGCGCGAACTTTTTGCTCGCCTCCTCGCCGATCCGTGACAATTGCGACGACGCTGGGCTCCGAGCAAACCAGGCCTTTGCCTCGGCAATATACCAGGGTGTTGGCAGTACCGAGATCAATCGCAAGGTCTTGGGAGAACCATCCGGCGATAGTGTCCAAAAACATGTGGGCCGTCCTTGTGAGAGTACGAGCTGGGGGGCGCAGCTGTAACCATTCTGAAAGGCCTATCGGACATGGACACGCAGGGATTGAGGCAAAACTGCGTCGGACAAGGATCTTTTGAATCCGAACGTGACCGCCCGTCACACAGCCGTCAGATCCGAGAAGATCGATCTTGTTGAGAGCTCTTGAGTGGGTGTTCTAGTCGCTGGAAGCGGGTTCCGGGGCAACAACGCTTTCGCTGCCCGACAAGCCCGCTGGAACCACGTCAGGCTCCACCAGACTACGCAGCGCCCCAACTCTCGACACCAGGGCGCCCACCTCACCCCGCACCTGCTCAAAGCGAATCTGATAGGCCTCTACCGCGGACGCTGCCGCTGTAACTTCGGCTTCGAGCACCACAATTTCACTCTCCAGCAACGCCGCCCTGCGGGATTGCTCGACCAGGGCCAACCCTGTTGCCAACAGCGCAATCGCCAATACGACAACGAGCACACGGCTGTTTTTTCGGGCTTCGGAATTCGTGCTCGATCCGGCCGGTTGTGGGGATTGCGGCTCGGGTGAGATCGATTCGGAAGCATCCCCGGATTCGGGTGCGTTCAGTTCTGCTGGTACGGAGTCGGGTACGAGCACGGGTCGGACCATGTGGGTCGCCACTCCTGTCGGGCGCTAGCCGATGCGTCGATCGGGTCTGTGACGCTAACGCGACTGCGCGGGCTGAAGTTAGCGCGACAGCGCCTCTTCGCGAACACCCCCAGGGTCGGAGATCAAGCCCCGGGAGGTCCCGGCGTGTCAGGACTGGATGACGAGTTTCGAAAGGCTGGTCTTGCGCAGGTTCGTCTTCTGAATGGTGCGCACGAGCTCAGCTACCTTCTCGATGTCGTTTTCGAAGGGGTTGTTGCAGATCACCCTGACGTTGAGCAGGTTGCCCAGCCTGATGTTCGACCAGTCGAGGTCGTACTGGATCGAATGCTCACGGGCCAGTTTGATGAACTCACCTCGCATGCGCGCGCGCGTATCCGGAGGCGGCGTATCCTTGGCCTTCTCGACGTCTTCGTCGGTAAACTCCCGCTCGACGGCACCGGCGCGCTCGAGCAGATAGTACAGGCTCCGCTTGCGCTGGATGTCGTGGTACTGCAGATCCATCATGAAGACCTTCGGATCGTTCCAGGAACATCCCGTTTTGTCGATATAGGCCTCGATCATGCGTCGCTTGATCACCCAGTCGACTTGGCGGTCGAGCTTGCGCGGATCGTCCGCCAGACAATCGAGGACATACTGCCATTTCGTTACGGCGTCTTTGTGCTCGTCGTCGACGGGGTACTGCTCACAGTACTTCTGAGCCATCTCGCAGTATTCGCGCTGGATGTCGATGGGCGAACATTCTCGTCCGTTGTCGAGGCGAAGTTTCCGCTTGCAGGTGACGTCGTAGGTGATGTCCTTGATGGCCTTCACGGGGTTGCGCAGCGTGAAGTCCTTGTTGATGAAGTTGTCTTCGATCATCTGCAAGACGATCGAGCAGGTCGCGACCTTCAAGAAGTTCGTGTACCCGCTCATGTTCGAATCGCCCACGATCACGTGCAGGCGGCGATACTTTTCGCGATCCGCGTGGGGTTCGTCCCGGGTGTTGATGATCGAGCGATCATTGGTCGTGGTGCCCGAAATCTTCTGATAGATGTGCTGCGCACGCTGGCTCACGCAGTAGTGCACACCGTCCTGGGTCTGAAATACCTTGCCGGCCCCGGTGAAGATCTGGCGGGTCACCAGGAACGGGATCAACTGTTCGGCGAGATAGTAGAAATCGACATCTCGATCCACGAGGTAGTTCTCGTGGCAGCCATAGCTGTTGCCGACGAAGTCCGTATTGTTCTTGAAGATCGAGAGCTTGCCCGGGATACGCTCTTCGCGAATCTTTTCTTCGGCGTAGTTCTGGAGGTCTTCGAGGATCCGCTCACCCGCCCGGTCGTACATCGCGACCTGTCTCGGAGAGGAACATTCGGGTGTGGCGTACTCGGGATGGCATCCCGTGTCCTGGTAGAACCTCGCGCCATTTTCCAGGAAGACGTTTAGAAAATGCTCGGTGGTGATCAGCTTCTCGAATAGAAATCGGATCGCCTTTTCCACCGGCAGGGTCTTGCGCCCTTCCGGCGTAAAGATGATTCCGTACTCCGTTTCTATCCCGTAGATTCGCTTCTGCACTCGCTCTCGCTACCGACGACTCATTTCGCCATTGGACGAACTAGGCGGGCCGAATGCTCACCTACTCGCCTAGCATAGTCTGTACTATATCGGCCGACAGGCGAGTAAACTTGCGCCCGGTGCGGGTTCGATCCAAGATACAGACTTCCAGGGTGGTCGCATCGAGGGTGCTGTTGTCGCTGGCCCCACGCGTGAGGGCCTTCAGCCCCAAATTTACGACTTCCCCTTGGGTCATGCCTTCCCGATAGTCGCCTTCCAATACGCTTTGGACATCATCGACGTTACCCCCGATCACACAAAATCCCTTGTGATCGCTGATGAAGCCGTCGAACTTCACGCGGTACAGACAATTGTGTTCATGTCCCACCAGGCTGTCGTCTCCGACTTCGGCCACGATCAGTTCGACTTCGAGCGGTTTCATCTCACGGGTGAATGCCTCGCCGACCGCCTGGGAGTAGGCGTTGGCCAGCGCCTTGCCGCGAACATCCTCCCGGCTGTAGGCGTACCCGCGCGAATCGGCAAAACGCACGCCAATCTTCCGAAGCATGTCGAACTCGCTGAACTTGCCAACGCCCGCGAAGGCGATGCGGTCGTAGATTTCGCCAACCTTCGAAAGGCTGGTCGCATTCTCCGCGATCAGGAGCACACCGGTGTCGTATTCGAGGGCCACGATGGACTTGCCCCGCGCGATCCCCTTGCGGGCAAATTCGGCCTTGTCGGCCATCACCTGTTCAGGTGATACGTAGAATGGCATTGTCATCGGCTGTTTCCTCCGGCGGCAACCGTCCGCTCTTCGACCAGAGCGCGATAGATTCTCTCGATCTCATGATCTTCTACGCGCCGAATGCGCTCCTCGGTCGCCAGGCATATGATGGGAAAGATCCTTCGCTGGAGATCCACGCCCCCGGTCGCGCGGTCTTGATCCGCGGCATCCGTGAGTGCCGTTACCGTGACGGCGATCGCCTCATCGGCGGTCAGGTCCGCGCGCCAACTTTTCCTCAGAGATTCGTTGGCGTACAGCCCGCCGGAGCCCGTGGCCTCGAACTCGGTCTCTTCGTAGCGCCCGCCGGTAATGTCGTACTTCCAGAGGCGTCCGGCGTTGCGTCTCAAGTCGTATCCAGCAAACAACGGAACCACGACCAGGCCCTGCATCGCTGCCGGAAGGTTTTGGCGGATCATCTGGCCGAGCTTGTTCGCCTTGCCCTCGAGTTCCAGGGCCTCACCCTCGATCTTCTCGTAGTGTTCGAGCTCGACCGAGAGAATCTTGCCCATCTCGATGCACGGACCCGCGGCACCTGAAATTGCCATCAGTGAATGTGAGTCGGTCGTAAAGACTTTTTCGACGTCACGTGAAGCAACGCGATGTCCCTCGGTCGCCAATCGGTCGCCAGCAACCAGGACACCGTCCACATACTTGAACGCCAACACGGTCGTCCCATGCGGAATACTGGCTTCCGAAGAACTGTCCCACGGTGAAAAGTCTGGTAGTAGCGCTGGCTGGTCAGCCTGCAGATACTCCCAAAAACTCGACCCTTGATACGTACCTCTGATGAGCACCAATCCCCCCTATCTGGTTTCAGAGTGAGCCAACGCTGGCGGCTATTGCCCTCCGCGCTGGACGTAATTCTTTACGAACTCCTCGGCGTTCTCTTCGAGCACGGCATCGATATCCTCCACCAGAGCATCCATTTCCTCTTTCAGATCCTTGCCCTTCTTGGCGATCTTCTTGCTGCCGCCCTTGGCCTCGGGAGCGTCGCCATCGCCGTCGCCGCCACCGCCGCCCTTCTTCTGCTTCTGCCCACTCTCCGCAGCCATGATGATGGGATGCCGGCTTGCCGTGTTGCCACCGATCTTCGTCATAAATACAGCCATGTTTCCGTTCCTTGCTTGTGGTTCGTTCATCGAAGTTCCAGTACCCGACTACACCAACTATTCCCAACTATTCCCAACTACGCACGAAGCATTCGCACCAAATCCGATGCTTTGTCCGCACTGTCCAGGAGCTCTTCTACGTGGGCGCGCGTTCCCTTTAGCGGCTCGGACATCATGATCCGCTTCACCGGCTGATCCTCGACACCGAACGAGATCGAATCCCAATTCACTCCAAACACTTCAGTAGGGTAGCGCCTCAGGCACTCTCCGCGAAAATATGCCCGGGTATCCTCGGGTGGCTGGTGTACCGCGGCGGCGATTTCTTCATCGGTAACAATGCGCTCGACCCGTCCTTGCCGCTCGAGCATGTGATACAGCCCTTTTTCTGGGCGTGAATCATGATATTGCAGGTCGAGCATTTGGACCTGAGCGTCTCGCCAATCGAGTTTCTTTCGCTCCATGAAACTCTCGATCAGCGCCTTTTTGCTGATCCAGTCGATTTCACGTGTGAGATCCATCGGATCACGTGCCAGAGCTTCTAGCACGTACTGCCACTTTTCGAGCACGTCCATGACGACCGGATCCATCGTGCGACCGGTGGTATATCGCAACGCACTCTCGAGATATTCGGACTGTAGCTGCACGGCAGTCATCTTTTTCCCGTTTGCCATGGCCAGTTCGACCTTGCAGCTCGGATCGTGGGATACCTGCTTGATGGCCCGGACCGGATCTCGCAAGATCAGCCCGTCTGGCACCGCACCGTCTTCGATCATCGAGACCACAAGAGCGGTTACGCCGTTGCGCAGGTAGATCGTGTACTCGTTCATGTTCGAGTCGCCCATGATCACGTGAAGTCTTCGGTATTTCTCACGATCGGCATGGGGCTCATCACGCGTGTTGATGATGGGCCGCTTGACCATGGTGTCCAGGGCGACCTCGACCTCGAAGAAGTCCGCACGTTGTGATATCTGGTAGTCGCAGGGCTGGGATCGGTTCTCGCTGCCTACTTTGCCTGCCCCGGCGTATACCTGTCGCGTCACGAAGAACGGCATCAGATGTTCGACGATCCGCTTGAAAGGCGTCTGTCGGTCCATCAAATAGTTTTCGTGGCAGCCGTAGCTGTTGCCCTTGCGATCGCTGTTGTTTTTGTAGATGAGCATGTTCGCGCCGTCGGGCAACAACGAATTGGCCTCGCGGCGACTCACTTCGATCACTCGCTCGCCGGCCTTTTCGTGGATCACGAGATCCCGGGCATTCGTAACTTCTGGACTCGAATACTCGGGATGGGCGTGATCAACGTAGTAGCGCGCGCCGTTGATCAGGGTCTTGTTGCGGGCGATATTTTCTTGCTGGTTGGGCGTGTACTTTTCGCCGTCGACCTGGAACCCCCGGGCATCAGCGAGTGGGTTTTCCTGGTCGTAGTCCCAGAGAATCTCGCCAGCAGGGTCCTCCCGGTAGGCGTTCACCAGAAGGACACAGCTAGAGATCGGGTCGAAATCGGGGTCATTTTTGACGGTGATCCCGTATTCGATTTCTGTCCCCATGACGGTCTGCGTTGCCATGCTTCATCCACCGATCGAAGGTTTGCAGATGAAGCTCTCTCACCAGCACATCCCTACTACGAGCAACACAGACTCAGAGATACTGTCCTGAGCCTGGGACGGTCTCGATCGTAGCCTCCTTGCGTTCCAGTCCAGTAATCAAGGTGCGGACATTGATGATTCGCTCACCCTTGCGACCGGAAATTCGCGCCCAATCGTCTGGGTTGGTGGTGTTCGGGAGATCTTCGTTCTCCTTGAATTCTTCAGAAACCGAGAGCATCAAGTCGTCGGCGGTGATGCCGTGGACCTCGCCCGCGATCGCCCGCTTGACTGCCTTGCGCTTGGCCCGGGCAACAATGTTCTGGATCATCGCACCACTGCTGAAGTCCTTGAAGTAGAAGATCTCGCGCTCGCCCTTGGCGTAGGTGACTTCGAGGAACTTATTATCGTCGCCGGTCGAGTACATCTTCTTGATCAGGTCATCGATCATCTTGGCGCAAGCGTCCTGAGCACTATCCGCTTTTTCAACCGCTTCCGGGTCGATAGGCAGTTTGTCCGTCAGGTACTTGGAGAAGATCTCCCTTGCGGCTTTTTCGTCCGGGCGACTCACCTTGACCTTGAGATCCAGGCGACCTGGCCGCAACACGGCGGGGTCGATCAGATCCTGGCGGTTACTCGCCCCGATCACGATCACGTTCTCGAGTGACTCGACGCCGTCGATCTCCGACAGGAACTGGGCAACAACCGTAGCTTCCATGTCCGAGGAAATGCCCGACCCCCGCATGCGGAAGAGCGAGTCCATTTCATCAAAGAAGATCACCACGGGCACCTTGGCACCGGCCGCCTTTTCCCGGGCCTTCTTGAAGACCTCGCGCAACTTGCTTTCGGTTTCGCCGACGTACTTGTTCAACAGCTCCGGCCCCTTGACGTTGAGGAAGTAGGCGGTTGTCGTTTCACCGGTGCGTTCCGCCATCTTGCGCGCAAGACTGTTGGCAACCGCTTTCGCAATCATGGTCTTGCCACAACCGGGCGGGCCGTAGAGCAAGATCCCCTTCGGCGGCTTGAGCTCGAACTCGGCAAAGATCTCGGGGTACAGGTAAGGAAGTTCCACCGAGTCGCGCAGGACTTCGATCTGATCCCCGAGCCCACCGATCTCTTCGTAGGAAACGTCCGGAATCTCTTCCAGCATGACCTCTTCGACCGAAGACTTCGGCATCTTTTCAAAGGCGTACTGGGTCCGCGTGTCGATCATCAGGTGATCGCCGACGTTGATCTTCTCGCTGCGGAGTGGCTCGGCGAGGGTGACGACGCGCTCGTCATCCATGTGTCCCGTTACCAGACAACGATGCTCGGAAATCACCTCTACGACAGACGCAATCTCGCCGCGCTGGGTATAGCCCGCCGGCTCGATGACGTTGAACGCCTCGTTCAGAACAACCAGCTGCCCTTCTTCGAGCTGGAAAGGATCGAGGTTCGGGTGAACGTTGACGCGCATCGATCGCCCGTCCACGATGATTTCGGCGGTTCCGTCTTTGTTCGGCCGCGTAAACACACCGTACGTGTTGGGCGGTGCGCAGAGTTTGTCGACCTCTTCCTTGAGCACTTCAATCTGTTGCTTGGCTTCCTGCAACATGTTGACGAGCTTCTCGTTCTGGGTCTCGCCTTCGCGGATCTGCTCTCGCGACGAGTCGAAGCGCCGTCGCAGAGACTCATAATCGGAGACAACGCGATCGAGCCGCTGTCGGAACTCGTGAGAGTCGCTGCCGAAGAAGCGGATCGCATCCTGGAGTTGTTCGACTTCACTCTGGAAAGAGCGTTCTTCGGCTCCACCCAATGGCGAATTGGGGTCGCCGCCAGAGCGCGAACCCGTGGGCGATATTCGTCGCATTACATCGCGAACGAAGCCCTTTCGACCTGAACCTGAGCCAGAACCTGATCCCGAATCATAATCGCTCACTGAGCACTCTCCTCGTCCAGCGTTCCCGAACCGTAAGTGCCGACATCTGTGTAGTCGTCACTGCGTGGTTAACGCGTGGTTGGCAAGCTGCTGGGTGAGATCCAATGCAAAGGGCGTGCCGCTGGACGCTTGTTGCCTCGTCATTGCCCATTGTTGCCTCCTGCATTGGACGTTCAGGGGGGTGCTACTGAACAACTGCCTTCGAATATTCGCGTGTTCATGCACGCAATTGCAAGTTTCGTTGCAACGAACTTGCTGAACAGACTGTGCGTCCGACTGTGAACACCCCAACTCCTCTCAGATGGATGTCGCAGCCGCAGAGCGGGTTCTCTCAAATCGCGCTCGCCCGGGTCTCCGTTGCGTCGTTGTCACCAAACGCCACGATATTCCGAAGGTTTTGCAAGTTTTGCAAGTTTAGATCTTATCAACACGATCTCCCGGCTGCCAACCAAAGTGAAGCAGCAAAGTTCGTGCTAAACTGCCGTTATAGAAGAGAACTCCCGTTCCATATCGTGCGATCGGCGTACGACCCCTCACCAAAACGCTCATCGGAAACGTACGCTGCTCCACGCATCCCCCTCGACCACGCATTCCGTTGTCACCCCACAAAACGCGCGAGAAGTCTGCAACTCCCGCCGCAAATTATTGCAGCTCCACATGGGAACCGGCGAAATTCTGTCTGAGAGCGTCGAATCATCAACGCTCAGTTCATTGCGTTCAAGCTGCACTGCAATTTTCATCGCAGCTTGTACGGTGGCGAACCCATTTCGCCCACTCAAGGCAAGTCAGTGCACCCCGCGTGTCGCTCTCGAGCTACTGCGACAAATTCTGCACAGCTGAGGACCCCGTCGACTGGGTTCAAGGCGCAGGGACCAGGTCTATGACCTGAACATTGCTGGGAATTTCAAAGCGGAAGGTCGAGGCATCCGGATGCAGATTGATTCGGGTGTCGGAAAACGAAATGACGGTTCGGTTGCCGAACAGGTCGACCAGGCTGGTGGCCAGTATTTCGCCAGTCAAGCGGTGGGCCCGCAGTCCAAGGGACTCGTAGCTCGCGCGCTCTTTCGGAATCAGTGTGAGTTCCAGCGCATCCTGGGCGTCCGGAACACAAGACGAAACCTCGACTTCGAACTCGTCGAGGATCTTGCCCTCCCCCAACAAGAATTCGAGCACCGCGCCGGTCAAATAGCCCTCGGTGACCGGTAGACGCTGGGCCTCTCGGGCTTCGGGATCGTAGATCCAAAGGATCTTGCCGTCGCTGATCACCAGGCTCTTTGCCGGTGTTTCGTAGCGCCAACGCATCTTGCCCGGCTTGGCGAACTGAACGAAGCCGGTACTCGGCGCATCCGCTCCGAGGCTCGCTTTGCCCAGCATGACGGACTGGGTCCGCTGTCGGAAGTTCGCCGAGAAATCGTCAACGGACTCGTAGTGGGCCTGAATGACCGCCGCGAGCCGTTCTGCGCAGGGTTCGGTTCCGACCGGCTTCACAGCAGAGCCAGCCCGCGACGGCGTTTCATCGTTTCCGAGTTCCGACCCCGATCCGACAGAACTCAGCACGAACACACCTGCAACGGCTACGACCACCGACAGCAGTGACCGTATCCCGCAAGAACGGGAACACGATGGCAGCCGCGTTGATCTCGGCGCGAGGTTTTTATTCGTATTGATCGGCATCGGCGCTGGGGAGAAATACATCGCGGGAGCGCGTTCCCACCTGAGGACCCACCATCCCCTGGTTCTCCATTTCTTCAATGATGCGCGCAGCTCGGTTGTAACCGACCTTGAGGCGCCGCTGGATGTAGGAAATGGAGGCATTGCGAGTCTCAACCACGATTGCGACCGCTTGATCGAACATTTCATCGACATCTTCGTTAGACGAACGATCTGTAGATTCGGTTTCAAATTGGATGTTGACTAGATCTTGATCAAACACGGGCTTCCCCTGGTCGCGCAGGTGGGCAACCAGCTCATTGACTTCTTTTTCGGTGATGAAGGCACCGTGGAGGCGCCGCACCACCGATGTACCCGGCGGAATGAAGAGCATGTCGCCATTGCCGAGAAGATTCTCCGCGCCCTTTTGATCGAGCACCGTTCTCGAATCGATCCCCGAGGAGACCTGGAACGAAACCCGCGAGGGGAAATTGGCTTTGATGACACCGGTCAGGACGTCGACGCTCGGCCGCTGGGTCGCGAGGACTAGATGAATACCTGCGGCCCGTGCCATCTGGGCGAGGCGCTGCAGGGACTCTTCAACGTCTTTGGCCGCCATCACCATGAGATCGGCGAGTTCGTCGATCACCACGACGATGTACGGAAGCTTTTCGAAGCGGACTTCTTCGCCTTCGTCTTCGCCGGGCTTGGCTCGCAAGCGATAGGTCTCATTGCCGGCGGCAAGCTCGCTTTCGACCTTGTCGTTGAACTGGACGATATTGCGAACTCGCAGCGCGCTCATGCGTTGGTAGCGGTCTTCCATCTTGCGCACGATCGCCTGAAGGGCCGCAGCGGCCCGTTTGGGGCTCGTGACCACGTCGGCAATCAGATGTGGAATCCCTTCGTAGACCGACAGCTCGAGCAGCTTGGGATCGATGAGCAGAAGTTTGAGTTCATCGGGACGTGCCCGACACAGAAGCGAACACAGGAAGGCGTTGAGAAACACGCTCTTCCCGGTGCCGGTCGCACCCGCGACCAGAAGATGCGGCATGCGCGCAAGGTCCGAGGTGACGGGGTTGCCAAAGATGTCGTGCCCCATCGCGACTTCGAGCGGAGACTTGCTGTTGCGAAACGCTTCCGAATCGAGCAGCAGGTGGAGATACACGGTTTCGCGTTCGGCATTGGGAATCTCGATCCCCACCACGGACTTGCCCGGTAGCGGCGCAATGATTCGGATTGAAATTGCCCGCAACGCCATCGCGAGATCGTCGGTCAAATTGACGATCCGGTTGACCTTGACCCCCGGCCCGGGTTCGTACTCGTACATCGTGATCACAGGGCCCGGATGCACCCGAACCACCCGTCCCTCGACCCCAAAGTCCAGCAGCTTCTTTTCGAGGATGCGCGAGTTCATCAACAGGCTGTCGCGGTCGAATTGCAAATCGATCTTGGTCGGGCGATGAAAGATCGAAATGTCTGGATGTTGATACGGACCGTGGGGACCGTCTTCGTTGAATTCGAAGGCTTCCTGGCTCGGCTTCTTGTTTACTTCCCGTTCGCGATCGTGGTCGACAATGAAGGGAGCTTCGGACGCTTTACGGTTGCGGGACGGGGCTTGTTCTGCGTCTTCTTCCTCCTCTTCGTCCTCGTACTCCCAGTCGCCTTCCTCTTCCTCCTCGTCGTCTTCCCACTCTGACTCGCTCGCTTCGTCGGCTTCCTCGTCCGTCGCCCACTGCGGGTCCCCGTCCGCATCGACCCGGCGCCGGTTGCGCCTCGCATCGCGCAGAGACAGGCGACTCACGCGCTCACCCAACGAATTCGCAAAACCCGCCAGCCCGGCTCCGATCGGTTCCAGCACGCGCTTGACCGCCACAGCCGATATAACGAGTGCGTCGGCCGCATAGCGCCCGGCGTACGCGGATCCCGTTGCCGTGGCCGCCAGCGCCCTACCCGCGGAAATTCCGAACAACCCCAGTACGCCGAGCACCAGGATCAGGGAACTGATCAGCAGTGCACCCCATTCTCCCAGCAAGATCTCTTCGCCGGACACCAGGAATTCGCCGAAGCGACCGGCCAGCGGCGCCCCGAGTCGCCCCGGTGCCAGGTGATGGAGGATCAACGGAAGCGTCGTTGCGCCGAGCAACAACAGGATCCCGCTGGGCCAGAAACGCGATCGCGCCTCTGGGATCCCGTGCCCGAGCAGGAGCCGGCCGCCGAGCCAGGCGGCGGCAGCCACCACAATACCCGCCCCGTAGCCGAGCAGGCCGATCAACGATCCGGCGATCATGGCCCCCAGGGGCCCAATGCGATTGTGCACTTCGCCGATTGCAAAAATCGGATCGGCGGGAGAATACGTACCGAGCGCCAACGCAGCGACCAAACCAAAACCCACCAGCACCAGGCCAGCCGCCTCACTGGTGACTCGCGCGACATACGTACTTGCGCCGGCCGCAGCCTTCTTTTTGGATCGCGCCCTAGCCATGGCCGTTCACCAGGATCCGCGCTGGGGCGCCGCCCGCGCCGAGGAGGCTGGGTCTTGTCGCCAAACGAACGGGTTTTGTCGGCTTTGTCGGCTTCAGCGGCTTCAAAGAGCCGAAGTATTGGAAGACCATGGATCCCTCACCCCCCGGAAAGGAAACTACGTCCAGAGGTTAATCGGACAGGGATGAGAACGCCATCGCGAAGCGAAATTGAGAGGCAGAGAATTGAGCAGCCTGCCAAAGCCGATCTACACCACCTGCTCGCCCCCGGAGGATCGAACCGCACTACCCAGCTCCAAGGTGGAGGCTCGGCTTGCGGCGATCGGTCTCGCGATTGGCACTCGACCGCAAAACAGCGTACTGCGATTCACAACGATTTCGGACCCGCCCGCCGCCGAATGCTCTCGAAATCGTCCGTCCAAATCTCTTGACGTGCGAGGTTTCGGACGGAATCATGGTCGCAACATTTCCCCCCAGAACGTCCCGACGGAGATCAACATGGCAGGTGTCAACAAAGTAATTCTCATTGGCAATCTCGGGCGCGACCCGGAACTACGCTACACGCAGAACGGTCAGGCGGTCGTCAACTTTTCACTGGCCACCAGCGAAACCTGGACGGACAAGAATGGCGAACGCGTCGATAAAACCGAATGGCATCGCATCGTGGCCTGGGCCAAGACGGCAGAACTGTGCGCCCAGTACTTGTCCAAGGGACGCACGGTCTATATCGAGGGCCGGCTCCAGACGCGGGAATGGGAAGACAAAGAAGGCGTGAAGCGTCAAACCACCGAAATCAACGCGACCACGGTTCAGTTCCTGGGCGGTCCGCGAGGCGATAGCGGCGGAGGTACTGCGGGGGGAACCAGTGGCGGACCCGGTGGAGGAGCGAGGGGCGACGATGCCGGCAATAGCTCCGGCGGCCCGCCTCCAGACGATGGCGGCATTCCATTCTAGTGATCTGAACGGAGATACAGGCATCTCTACGGGGTAGCCCGTCAGTCATTCGACGAGCCCTGACCTGGGGAATCCCGGTCGGGGCTTTTCTTTGGGATATTTCAACGGGCTGCTAGAGCGGGGTAGATTAGCTCGGGCCGTTTCGCAGGGACCGAACCATGCCGTTGATGCGGTCGCGATCCTCGTCCGTCAACTCGTCGAACTCGATTCCCATTCCCGCCGGTTCCTGATCGGTCGCGCTTCGCACCCAGACCACACGACCGACGGTCTGCATCGGCGCTACGTTCCCCGGGAGGTTGAAGCGAAGCGAAACCTCGGTCCCGGTCGGACGCGGCTTTTCGGTTTCGATGAAGAGCCCGCCTTCGTTGATGTCCCGAGTGAACTCCGAAAAAATCTCATCGACCGTGGAATACTCGACGCGAACAAGTAGATCTGAACGACCGGAGCGCCGGCGCTCGCTGTCATCCATCTCGGCATCTTCAATACTCACTTTCGACATCGCTGTTGCCCTTCCTGCCCACTACTACTGACCGCTCGTGTTTCGGAGCCACTCGCGGCCGTTCGAGACAAGTCCTCAGAAACATTCTTCGACTAAGCATGCGAGGGTCATTAGTTTTCAGTGTCAAAACTTGGTGCCAGTCCGGTGCCCCTGGGGGACTTTGCAAGTTCGCCGGCCTCGCAGAAGCTGAAGTAACCCCGTTCGGCCACCACCACGTGGTCCAGGATCCGAATACCCATGATGCGCCCCGCTTTGGCTAGGCGCTGGGTCACCTCGCGGTCTTCAGCGCTCGGCGTCGGATCACCGCTCGGGTGGTTGTGTACCAGCACCATTGCCGCCGCAGAGTCGCGGACCGCCGAGCGAAACACTTCGCGCGGGTGCACCAGGCTGGCGGTAAGGGTGCCTTGCGAAATTTTCTCCTCACGCAGCATCCGGTGTCGACTATCCAACAAGATCACGATGAAGAGTTCGTGCTCGCAGTCGCGCAGGCGAGGATGAAAATGACGGTAGATTTCTTCGGGCCCACCCATGCGCTCGCCGGGGGCCAGTCGTCGCCCGTGGAGTCGCCGGCCCAACTCAATTGCGGCTGCGAGACTCGCGAGCTTGGCCGGGCCGAGTCCCGATAAATCACGACTCGTGGCGGACGTTACGCGAGTAAGGCCGGCCAATCCTCGAGAGCGTGCGAGCAACGAGCGTGCGAGCGAGAGGGCATCTCTGCCGGCACCCCCGGTTCGCAGGAAGAGGGCAACGAGCTCGGCATCGGCAAGCGCCTCGGCACCCAGCGCACGCAAACGCTCGCGGGGAAGGTCGTGGCGGTAATTATGGGAAAGATCGCGAGCGGACTCGAGTACGTTCGAAGTTTCGGGCGAGTCGCTGGGGCAATCGGTCGGAAGGTCGGCGAACACGGTCATGCAGATGGCTCCGCGGGACCGGGCGCGCGGTTAGGTTAGCGGCTCCAACCGTGTTTGCATCGGTCGAGCTCAATCGAGGAGTCGAGAGTCGCGCACTCGGTCATGATCAGGTGATGTCAGAGTGTGGCCGCGCAGTCGCGCTCGCTTGCTTCCGCCTTGTCCATGATGACGTCAAAGCTCATCGGATCCAATTCCGGGGCCACCAGGCTGCGGAAGGTCTCGCGACGATGCTGCGAAGTCTCGAGTTCAACCACGAACTGCCGCAGCAACGCGAGGAACCCGCTGGCCTCCGCCGCCTGGCTCAACGCAGCCTCGAGTTCGATCGGCACCTCGGGCCGATAGGCGGCGCCAGCGGCAAAATGCACGGCGCCATCGTGGGGTGAAACTTCGCCGAGGCGGCGCATGGCGGCGCGCACGTAGGGGTCGGTGAACGCGCCCCTCGGCGCCAATGCTCGCGTGAGTGCCCCAATCTCGAGTAGCGAATGCAATCTGCGATCGAAGGTCAAATTGCAGTTCGATACGTGCTCGGGTTTCAAACGGCGGAGCGCTTCCTGTGCGGCTGCGACAGCGTCCGCGAGGCCCGCAGCGGGCCGCAGATCGAGACTGAATTCGTAGAGCCCACGGGCCGCGTCATGAGAAAGCCGCGATCGCAATTCAATCTTCTGACCGTCGGCAAACTTCGCGCTGATGACCAGGTCTTCGCCAATCTGCTGGGCCACCGCACTGGCAATCATGGGACTCGTCACGCCCTCGATCGACGCAGCGGCCTCGGCGGTCTTCGCGGTCTCGCTGAGAATCAGGCCAAATCCGTCCGGTTTTTCCTGTACGCGAAACGTCGGAGACTCGGTCGTGAGGAAGACCAGGGTCGAGCGGCCACCAAAATAGCGATGAGCCACCGCCTCGAGGGTGTTCGGGAGCGGCTCCAAATTGATCACCAACTCGGTTTGACGCGACTTCACGGGGATCGTCACGCTCTGTTGTCTATACCCCTCCCGAAACGCCCGAACGATCAGGGCGTCGCGGGGTCCTGCCTTGATACGCGGAGGTAACAATATTGTGACGGGCGCCTGAGCTTGTTCGAAGCGTTTTTGAAAGTTGCGGCGGACATAGAACAGATCGACAAAACCACCGGAAGGAGTCGTGTCGATTTCGATCGTTCTCTCTGCGTACCAGTAATCGAAACCACCTTGAAAAATTGCGCCCATCGGTGCAGCGACGTTGCGAAGACTCCAACCCACCGCCTGGTCGGGGGCCATGTCTATGACCTCGGGGACCTCAGGCTCGTGCATCTCCGCTTCCAGTGCGTCGTTCTGGGCAGATCCGCTCGATGCCAGACACGGAAACACCAGACACAGGAACAAAACAACCGCGCTGCGGACGTTCGTTCGGCGCCACTTCACGATGGGTGTGGATGCTAAGACAATGGAACAGCGACGGCGGCGCGTTCTCAATCCGAAATCGCTGGTGCCTCGGCGGCAGCCCAGCTTTCGCGATTTCGCTTGACCGCCAACTCGAAGTCCCGGGCGAGCCGCAACGCTTCTTCGTCACCACTGCCTTGGAGTGCACTCATCACGCGCTCGACATCGCCGATCTCTTCAGCGCGGGCCGCCAGCTCACGTAGCCAGATTTCCTGTTCCGCCACACTGACCGTCGCCATCTGATGAGCGAAACCTGGTGGGTCTTCCTGGAGCATTCGGAGCCGTGCGTCCAACTCTCGAAGCCTGCGCCCTTCCAGTGAAAGGCCTTCCTCACCGCCGCTGGGAACAGGTGTGATGCGCGAAACGGCAACCGGCGTGATACCGCGATCGCGTCCCGAGCCGAAATTCTGCCGCGCCACCGTCGTGCCGAGTCCGAAACCGCCAGGGGTCACCGTGAATGAAGGTGCCGCGAAAGCTTGGCGAAACGGACCCGCCACCGTTGGGTTGCTGACACGAAACATATTACCGGCAGCATCGCCTTGTCCCGGTCGGAGCTGAATCGGGCCGCGTTGATCGATGGCGACTCGGAATAGGAACGGGCCGGCGCCAGTCTCGGAGTCGAGCCGCAACCGCGGAAGTGTCTCGGCGAGTTGGACCTGATCCGCAGCAAGCACTCGGGGCTGCCGACTGCCCGGCGCGAGGGGCAGGGCGCTGGGCGACGCCTGGTTCTGGGGGACATCGGGTGTGACGGTCCGGGGATTTGACGCAAGGGCGGGGCCGGTCGACGCCCGGCGAAAATCCAACGTCCCGAGGTTCAGATCCCCGGTGATCACGGTAAGGATCAGCGCCGCGGCGACCGCCGTCACGGGAATCGCAATATTGGGCACGACCCACCGCGACAACCGATCCAGCACACGACCCAACCAATCCGATTGCCCTTCCCCGTCGGCGATGCGCTGCATCACGTTGCTCACCAGGTCCACGGGCGGCTCTGGGTTGGGGAGTGTTCGCAGCAAGCGGATCGTGTCGCGAATTTCGGCGAGTTCATGACTGCATGGTTCACACTGATCGAGATGAGCGTCGAACAACGCTCGCGAGTCGAGCGAGAGTTCGCCGTCGAGATAGTCGGCCATTCGCGCTTGGATGCCGGAGTGATTCACTGGGAATTGACCTCGCCGCTTTTCCCGAGTGCGCTTCGAAGCTCTTCGCGAAGCGCCTTGCGAGCTCGGTGGATTCTCGACTTGATGGTGCCCTCGGCGACGCCGAGAATTTCTGCGATTTCGCCGTATGCGAGACCCTCTATGTCGTACAGCACGACGGGCATCCGCAAGGAAGGAGTGAGATGTTGCAGAGCAGTACGAACGCGCGCAGAGAGCTCGTTGCCAAGTGCTGCATCCTCTGGATCGCGCGGGGAATAGGGAAGGTTGTCTCCACCGGCTTGGCGCACGGCCAAGCGATCGATTCGTGCTCGAGCGCGACCCAATGTGCGTCGACGATTGAGCGCCGCGTTGGCCGCGACGCGGTAGACGAAGGTTGAAAATCTCGCTTCGCTGCGAAAACGCTTGCCATGCCGATGCAGACTTAAGAAGGTCTCCTGAGAAACGTCTTCTGCTTCTTCTCGCGTGCCCATCATGCGCATGAGCAGGCGAAACACGCGACGCTGATGACGTTCGACGAGAACCTCGAACGCGCTCTCGTCCCCGCCCTGCCAGCGCAGCACCAACTCGCGGTCCGGGTCATCAATGACCATGCGCGATCCCGCCTCGCTACTCAGCCCCATGCTTGCCTGGGCGGCGGGCCCCCTTTCTACGATTTCATAGATCATCGACTGCCTCTTCTCAGACAGAAACCGTTCGGAGTCTTCTGGTTCCACAGGGGCATTGAGAGTCAGTGACTTTTCTGATTTCACGCGATTTTTCCAGTTTTCGGTTCGCTTTCGCCGGGTCGAGTCCAGGTCCCGCTCTTGCCACCACTTTTGTGAATCAAGCGCAGGGACTGCAGGCTGATGTTTCGATCGATCGCCTTGCACATGTCATAGACCGTTAGCCCAGCGGCACTTGCGGCGACCATTGCCTCCATCTCTACGCCGGTGCGCCAATGGGTCTCGGCACGCGCTTCGATCAGGAGCGCTGTACCGTCGAGGTTTGGAGTCAGCGAAACCTCCACAGAATCTAGCGGCAGCGGATGCGCAAGGGGAATCCATTCGCCGGTTCGTTTTGCCGCCTGAATGCCGGCCAGTCGTGCGGTTGCGAGAACGTCCCCCTTGGGCACCGAGCCATCGGCGATCTTGGCCAGGGTCGCCGGGGCCATCTGCACTTCGCAGCGGGCGATACAAACCCGGTGGGTGATCTCCTTCTCTCCGATGTTCACCATTCGGACGTGACCCATGGCGTCGACATGGGTCAGCTCACCCGACGATTCGCCATTCGAGTCATTGGTTGACTTGTGGTTCGATCTAGTGGACATCGTGTCGCTCCCGGCCGCTTCCGGTGTGCGCATCCTTTTCGCATCGCTGGATCCAGTCCAGCACGTCGGCAAAGACCGTTTCCCGGTCCACGTCGTTGAAGATTTCGTGAAAATTTCTCGGATAGATCCGCAGTTCCGCGCGAGGTGCTTTCGAGCCTTCGATCGATCCCGGCAGGGTCTGGTAAAACGCTTGGCTGCCGCTTGGGAGACAGAGTCTATCGGCTTCGCCGTGGGCCAGAAACATGGGAACTTCGACCCGCGCACCTGCGCCGCGCAGTCGCTCGATCTGATTGATGATCGCGACCGCATGGGAAGTCGTGGAGATGCCGTGTACCAACGGATCGTCGATATAGCGTCTGACGACGTCTGGATCCGAGCAAATGGCGCGGGGATCGATTCCGGCGTTTACACCCAGGCGCGGAGCCACTTTGTAGAGCAGACGGGCCAACAAGATCTTGCCGCGCGACAATTCCGAGGACAGTTCTAGAGCGGCGCCGGAGGTGACCACGCTCTGCACCCGCGGACTGCGCTCGACCGCATAGGTGGTCACGATGAGCCCCCCCAGGCTGTGTCCCACCAGCGTCACAGGCAGACCGCCCGACTCCTCGAGAACCAGTTCCAAAAAGATTTCGAGATCGTTCAGGTAGTCCGCGATGCCGTCGATGTGACCGCGCCGTCCGGCTGAGCGGCCATGGCCGCGCAGATCAAATCCGTGGACTGCCGTGTCGCGCTGGGCGAACCAAGCGCCCATGTGGTCGTAGCGACCGCTGTGTTCTCCCAATCCATGCACCAGGATTACGCTCCGAACCGCTTTGTTGGGCAGCCATGAACGGCGAAACAGCGGCATCCCGGCATGACCCCGGAAGCGAGATTCGATGCGTCGCACGGCGTTTGCGCGCCATGGGTCGGGCGGGCCAGCAGAAGCGGCTTGGCCAGCGGCCGCGTGTGATTCCACCTGACATCCCCGATCCGCTATGTCGACTGCGATGCGAAATTGCGGCCCCCCGCCGCCCGTTCTGCACTCGCTCGATTTTGCGAGCATACCAACCCTGACGCGCCAAGCCGAATCGTCTATGGAACAAAAAGGGCGGTAATCGGAAACCCTATGGTCCCGCGACAATGCCGAAGAAGTAAAACAGATACAAAAAGAGGTTGTCTGCGAGCGTTGGACGGAATTCGGAAGTTGGTGAAGCGAATACGATGTTTGATTGCCCATGCGTCTCTCGCTCTGATACGATGGGCATCGCTAGTGGTTTCCTCTGCTCTCCACTCAGGTACTCATGAGCGCTGACCTCCCGCCCATCCTCGGTCTCATAGACGGCATCCCCGCCAGCGAATTGCTGGATGGACTCGCGAGCCTTCATCAATCGGTTGTCGTGACCGATCCCGACGGCGTCGTACTCTGGGCCAGCCGTGATTTGGAACAAGCGCTCGGCGGCCCCGGTAGTTCTGCGGGACTCGCGCTCGCGAGTGTCTGCGAGAGTTACCTCCGGGGGTTGAACGATGTCTCTCGATCCCTGGGACCCGAGAACCTGCGACGTGATCTCGCTGCGCCCTACCTCCAACCCCAGATCGCCAACATCCTCGAGCAGCTCGCACACCGCGAGAGCGTGTGCCATTACCGAATCGAGCCGCACTGGGCCGACAGTCGCGCCTCGACTGACTCTTCTGACTGCATCGGGACCGGGTGTACCGCGCTCGAGATCCACGCCTTTGGTGTAGACACCCTCGCCAATAGCGAGCAGAAGGGACTGCCGCACATCAATCGTCTTTATGTGACGATCCTTCGCCCGGCGCCAAAGCTGGAGGCCAGGGGTTCGGCACCCTCGAATCCGAGTGGGTTCTACAAGGATGTGCTCGATCGATTGCCCGAAGCGACGCTCACGATCGACACGGCTGGCTTCATCACCTATGCCAATGCCGGTGCAGTCAGCGTGCTCGGACGAACATCGGATGAATTGATCGACACTCCCGTGAGTCTCTACCTTCCGAGTTCTTCCATCGTCGAGGCAAACGCTCCGCGTGACGCCCAGCCGGGCCAGATCAACCGAAGCGTCATTGAGTTCGAACCTACGGGACAAGCCCTTCGCTTCATCGAAGTCACGAGCCGTAGCCTTGATCTGCCCGACGGCACCTACGCGGGTCGCATCCTGCAACTGCGCGACACCACGACTGAACAGAACATCGGCGAACAGCTAAGGCAGAAAATCGCTTCGCTCGAAACGTACGTCCACTCGGTGTCCCACGATCTCCGGTCTCCTTTGGTTTCGCTGCTCGGCTTTACTCGCCTGATGAAGATCGACTACGGCGAAATACTCGGCGAAACCGGAAGAAGATTTCTGGACCGCATCGAGCAGGCCGGTTGCAACATGAACGACTTGACCCGGGATCTGCTCGAACTTTCCACGAGGACGAAGTCCAGCAGTGCCAGCGAGGCCGCGGATCCACTCAACGTGCTGCGCCAGATTCAGGCGGAGGTAAAGCCTCGACTCGAAGAACAGGGGATCGAGCTGCGGCTGCCCGCCGTCCCGCCGATGATTCAATGCGATCGGACCCAGCTCTATCAGGTCTTTTCCAATCTGATCGGCAATGCGATCCAGCACATGGGCCCCTGTGAAGCGCCCCGCATCGAAGTTGAGATCCAGCAGCGTTCGGGCCAGCGGATCATTGTCGTGCGAGACAATGGGAGAGGCATCGTCGCCTCGGAACATGAACGGATCTTTGATGCCTTCCATTCAATTTCTCGGGACGACGGCACGCGTTCAACCGGGGTCGGTCTTGCAATCGTGAAGAAAATTGCACTTTCGTACAAGGGCCGGATATGGGTCGAAAGTGAGCCGGGACAAGGCGCCGCATTTTTCGTGAGCCTGAAACACCGCTAGTCCCGTTGCCTGGGCGTATTGCCCGCAGGCTTTGGTTCCCGTAGGCTGCGCGCGCAGTATGTATCCAATTCTCTTTACGATTCCCGGTATCGACTACCCAATCAGCAGCTTCGGCGTGATGATGGCGTTGGGCTTCCTCGCGGCGTATTGGCTGGTTTCGCGCGAGTTGCCCGACAAGGGCATCGACCCGGAACTGGGCTCTAATCTGCTGCTCTTCGTGATGCTTGGCGGCGTGCTCGGCGCAAAGCTCTACTTCGCGACCGACATGACGTTTCGCGAGGGTCTCCCCTGGTCCAGTTACTTCTTTCAGCGCGCGGGCATTACCTGGTACGGCGGCCTGCTCGGAGCCATTGCGTCGGTGGCCGTGGCGTGTCGCATCTACCGAATCGAACTGCGACGAATGCTCGAAGCTTCCGCAGTGGCTACGGCAGTCGGGCAATCCTTTGGTCGCATCGGCTGCTTTCTGGTTGGAGACGACTACGGAATCGAAAGCAATCTACCCTGGGCCATCGCCTTCCCCAACGGAACCCCGCCGGTATTCGAAACCGTCCACCCTACCCAGCTCTACGAAGTCGCGTGGCTGCTTCCCATTGCCCTACTTCTGTATTCGAGACGAAAGAAGAGTCCATTTTTGTTTGGCGAGTACATGGCCGCCAACGGATTTGGCCGCATCATCATCGAAGCCTTGCGCACAAACCCTGAAGTTGCGCTCGGTTTGACAGAGCCCCAGTGGATCGGCATTGGGCTGGTCGTCACGGGGATCGCTAGCTGGATTTATTATCGCCGGCAGGATGCACGGGTGGGATAGTGGCGGTTGCGGTCGTGTTGCGGGGGCTTGGGGATGAAGCTCGGGAGTTTCCTTCTACCTGGCTTGGTTGCCCGTTGGGCGGTTAGGGAAAAGGGCGGTTTGGTAGTGCGGAAGGGCTGGGCGTCGGCGAGAGCGCTGGGTGGGGGAGAGTTTTTAGCCAGGTATTGCGGAGAGGTCGATTAGGCCGC